>JBFWIY010000017.1:0-13990 GCA_050255855.1 Desulfovibrionaceae bacterium | reverse complement strand
GCCGCCGAGTTGAGGAAGCGCAGCAGCCGGTAGGTGACGCTGGGGTCGGCCTTGATGCTGTCGGCCAGCTCCACGGGCCCGGCCTCGGGGTCCTCGATGCGCTGGAGGATGCGCAGCTTGGCGGCCTCGGAGGCGTTGAGCTTGCGGCCGCTCAGGTTCTCGGGCCGGGCGAAGAAGTAGCCCTGGAAGAGATCGAAGCCCAGGTCGCGCAGAAAGCCGAGCATGTCCCGGTCGTCCACCTTTTCGGCCAGCTTCAGGGCGGGCTTGTCCCGGATCATGTCGTAGATGGCCCGGATGCGGTCCTGGTCCTTGTGCAGCAGGTCCACCTTGATGATGTCGGCCAGGTCCAGGAGCAGGTCCAGATCGGTGCGGCCCTCGAAGTCGTCGATGGCGATGGTGTAGCCCTCGGCCTTGAGGGCGGCCAGGGCGGTCACCACCGCCGGGGTGGGGGGCACGGTCTCCAGCACCTCCACCACCACCGGCCCGGGGGGCAGGGCCCGGGGCGCGCCATGCAGGAGCAGGCGCTCGGTGAAGTTGAGGAGGATGCGGCGGCCCGACCCGGCCTTGGACCTGGCCCCCGCGCCCTCCGCGCCGTCCCCGGCGCCGATCGGCCCGCCCATGAGCCCGGCCACGGCCACGGTGAAGGTGGCCAGGTCCTGGTCGTCGATGACCGCCTCGGTGGCGTCGGGGCCGTTGCGGAAGAGCAGCTCATAGCCCCAGAGGCCGCCCTCGCGGTCAAAGACGGGCTGGCGGGCCAGGTAGTAGCGCTCGAAGACCGCCGGGGTTGCGGCTCGGGACATGGAGGGGTCCTTCTGGGCTCGGGTGTTGGACAAGGGGCCTCCCATCTTCTACCGCCGGGCGGGTGCGGGGTCAATGCGGCAGGAGACGGCGCGCCGTCCCCCTCCCCGGGCGGCCTCAGCCGGGACGGCCCGCGTCCAGGCGTCCCGCGGCCAGACGCCAGACCCGGCCCGAGACCCGGGCCGCGAGCGCGTCCTGCGCCGCCGTCACCGTGACGTGCAGCTCGCTCGGCCGCCCGGCGAAGCGGCCCTGGGCCAGCCGGATGTCCTCGCCCGGGCGGGCCAGCCCGGCGCGCACCAGCCAGCCGCCCACGGGCCCGGCCGCGCTGCCCGTGGCCACGTCCTCCACCAGGCCCGCGTTGTCCCAGGTGCGGCCCTCGCGGCCGCCGGGGTCCAAAAGATAGGCGAACTTGGCCCCGAGCCGGGCCAGCCGGGCCTCGAAGTCCGCGCCGCGCGGCCGGGCCGAGGCCAGGGCCTCGGGCCGCACCGGCAGGAGCAGGTAGTCCAGCCCGGTGGAGGCCACTGCCGGGGGCAGGTCCGGGCAGAGGTCGGCCGGGGCGAGCCCCAGGCCCGCCAGCACCGGGGCCAGGGCGGCGGGGTCCGGGTCCGGGCCGAAACGCACCGGGCCCTGGTCCGTGGCCGCGTCCCAGACGCCGGGGCCCAGGGCCGCCAGGTCCACGGCCACCACGCGGCCGCGGTTGAGGGCCAGCTCCACCCGGGCCGGGGCCTCGCCTCCGGCCGTTGCGCAGTGGTCGGCCACGGCGCAGGCCGCGCCGAGCACCGGGTGCCCGGCGAAGTCCAGCTCCTCGTCCATAGTAAAAATACGGGCCCGGATGGGCCCCGGGGTGAAGATCCGGTCCCGGGCGGGCCCGGGGGCGGCGACGCGGGCCCCTTCCGGCCCGGGGGCCTCGACGCCCGACAGGAACACGCTCTCGAACTGGCGCATCTCGCGCGTCAGCTCCAGCATGAGCCCGCCGGGCCAGTCCCCGGGCGTGAAAAAGACCGTGAGCCCGTTGCCGGAAAGCGGCCGCGGGGCGAAGACGTCCAGCTGGCGGTATTCCACGCCGCGCAGGCGTCCGGTCTGGTCCGTTGCGCTTTGCATCCCATCCTCCTCGGCGTCCGCCGCTGGGGCCCGGGGCACGAAAAAACCGGGGCGGCCCCGCGAGGCCGCCCCGGTGGCTGCGGCGTTGCGCGCGGGTCCTAGACCATGTCGCGGGGGTAGCGCACGGTCAGGATCTCGTATTCGATCTTGCCGCGCGGGGCGTTGACCTCGATGACGTCGCCCTCCTCCTTGCCGAGCAGGGCGCGGCCCACCGGGGCCAGCACCGAGATGCTGCCCTTGGAGAAGTCGGCCTCGTCCGGGCCGAGCAGGGTGAAGCTCTTCTGCTCGCCGCTCTCCAGGTCCTCCACCTCCACGGTGGCCCCGAAGGCCACCTTGGGACCGTGCATGGTCATGAGGTCGATGATGGTGAAAACGGCCATATGGGACTCGATGTGGCGGATCTTGGCCTCGATCATGCCCTGGCGCTCACGCGCGGCGTCGTAGCCCGCGTTCTCGCGCAGGTCGCCTTCCGCACGGGCCTCGGCGATGGCCTTGATGACCTCGGGCCGCTGGCCCTTGAGCTCCTCCAGCTCGCGCTTGAGCTTCTCATACCCCTCGACGGAAATGGGAATGGTGTCCATGGTCGTCCGATCCTTGCAGTCTCGTGCTCCCCGAAAGGGTCCCTGGGCCCCCGCCGGCCGCCTCCCGGTCCGGCAAAGGCAAGAAAAAAACGCCGCCTCCCCCCCAGGGAGGCGACCCCCGCCCGGACAAACGCCCGGCCGTTCTCTCATCGATAGACCATCCCGCCCCCGGGATCAAGCGAAACCGGCCCGGCCGCATCCCGCCGCCCGGGAAGGCTCATCCAGGGTCTGAAGGCTAATCCAGGGTGCAGGCTAATCCAGGGTCTGGCGGAAGCGCTTCAGGCCCACGGCCACCACCACCGCCCAGAAGAGCAGGATGGGCCAGGCGTGGTGCAGGCTCTCGGAAAGCCCGTTGCCCTTGAGCAGGATGCCCCGGGCCAGGCGCAGGTAGTGGGTGAGCGGCAGCACCGAGCCGATGGCCTGGGCCCACTGGGGCATGCCCCGGAAGGGGAACATGAACCCCGAGAGCAGCAGCGACGGCATGAAGAAGAACACCGAGAGCTGCACGGCCTGGAGCTGGTTGCGCACCGCGGTGGAGATGGTCACGCCCACGGAGAGGTTGGCCCCGATGAAGAAGAGGGTGAGCAGGAGCAGCAGGGGCACGCTGCCGTGCATGGGCACGTCGAAGAGCAGCCAGGAGGCCGCCAGGATCAGCCCCACCTGGACGTAGCCCATCATGATGAAGGGCAGGATCTTGCCGAGCATCACCTCCAGGGGCCGCACCGGCGTGGTGAGCAGGTTCTCCATGGTCCCCCGCTCGCGCTCCCGGGTGATGGCCAGGGAGGTGATCATGGTCAGGGTCAGGGTCAGGATCACCCCCATGAGCCCGGGCACGATGTTGTACTGGGTCTCGCCCTCGGGGTTGAACTCCGGGTGCAGGCGGATATCCACGGCCGCCGGGGCCGCGGCCAGCCGGGACAGCGGCCCGGTGAGCAGCGGGGCCAGGCTCTGGTCCGCGATCTGCCCCAGGCTCTTCATGGCCGCGCCCGTGGCCACCGGGTCCGTGGCGTCGGCCTCCACCAGCAGCACCGGCCGCTCGCCGCGCACCAGGTCGCGCCAGAAGTCCTGGGGGATGGTCACGCCGAACTGCACCTCCCCCAGGCGGAGCATCCGGGTCAGCTCGGCCCGGTCGGCCACCTCGCGGGTGACGGCGAAGTAGTCGCTGTGGCGCATGCCCGCGACCAGGGCGCGGGAGGCCGGGGAGTTGTCCGCGGAGAGCACCGCCGTGGGCAGGTGGCGCGGGTCGGCGTTGATGGCGTAGCCGAAGAGGACGAGCTGCATGAGCGGGATGCCCACGATCATGGCGAAGGTGAGCCGGTCGCGCCGCATCTGCACGAACTCCTTGGCCACCACGGCCCAGAACCGGCGGAAGGAGAAGAGCGTCAAGAGCGTCACCTCAGTTCCTCCGCGCGTGGCGCATCAGGTCGATGAAGACCATCTCCAGGGTGGTCTCGGCCCGCGCCCAGACGAAGCCGTCGGCGTGGGCCCGCTCGGCCCGGGCCAGGACCGCCTCGTCCCGGGCGCAGACCCCGAGCCGCGCGCCCACGGCCACCACCTGCTCGACGCCCGGTTCGGCCGAGAGCGCGGCCCGCAGCCGGTACAGGGCCTCGGCCCCGGCCCCGGCGTCGGCCCCCGCGTAGGTCACGGACCGGGTGATGAGCCCGGAGTCCGCCACCAGCTCCTCCACCGTGCCCTGGGCCAGCAGCTCGCCGTAGGCGATGTAGGCCAGGCGGTGGCAGCGCTCGGCCTCGTCCATGTAGTGGGTGGAGATGAGGGCCGTGAGCCCCTGCCCGGCCAGGGCGTGGACCTCGTCCCAGAAGTCGCGCCGCGCCCCGGGGTCCACCCCGGCGGTGGGCTCGTCGAGGAGCAGCAGCTTGGGCCGGTGCTGGGTGCAGGCCCCCAGGGCCAGGCGCTGCTTCCAGCCGCCCGAGAGGGTCCCGGCCAGCTGCCCGGCGAAGCGGCCCAGGCCCATGCGCTCGATGGTGGCGGCCACCACGGCCGCCGGGTCGGGCAGCTCGTAGACCCGGGCCATGAACTCCAGGTTCTCGCGCACGGTGAGGTCTTCGTACAGGCTGAAGCGCTGGGCCATGTAGCCCACCTGGGGCTTGATGTCCCGGGCCCGGGTGCGGATGTCCAGGCCCAGGCAGGCGCCCTGGCCGCCGTCGGGGCGCAGCAGGCCGCAGAGCATGCGGATGAAGGTGGTCTTGCCCGAGCCGTTGGGGCCCAGGAAGCCGAAGATCTCCCCCCGGCCCACGCGCAGGTCCAGGCCGTTGACCACGGTGCGGCGGCCGAAAACCTTGGTCAGGCCGTGCACGTCGATGACGGTCCCGGGGCTCACGGGGCCTGCTCCGGAACCGGGGCGGAGGCAGCCGGGCCGGAGGCAGCCGGGCCGGAGGCAGCCGGGGCCCGGCTCCCGGCCAGGGTCACGTCCACGGGCTGGCCCACGCGCAGGGCACCGGCGGCTTCGGACACGGTGTCGGGGCGGGCCTCCACGCGGTAGACCAGCTTGGCCCGGTTCTGGCTGGAGTAGATCACCGGCGGGGTGAACTCGGCCTCCGGGGAGACGTAGTCCACCACCGCGGGCGCCGGGGCGGCCGCGCCGTCGAAGCTCACGCGGACCCGGTCCCCGGGGTGCACGGCCGCGGCCATGGTCTCGGGCACGAAGAAGATCACCTTCACGTTGCCCGGGGGCAGGAGCGAGACCACCGGGCTGCCTGCGGCCACCCACTCGCCGGGCTCGTAAAAGGTGTCGAAGACCAGGGCGTCGGCCGGGGCGGCCTGGCGCTTCTGGTCCAGGTTCCAGCGGGCCTGGTCCAGCCGGGCCTGGGCCGCGCCCACGGCGGCCTGGGCCGCGGCCAGGGCGTCGCTGCGGCCGCCCAGCCGGGCCGTGGCCAGGTCGGCCTGGAGGCGGCGCACGGCCTGGTTGTCCGCGTCGTAGGTGGTGCGGGCGCGGTCCAGCTCCTCGGCGGAGATGGTGCGCTCAGCGTAGAGTGCCTTCTTGCGCTCGTAGTCGGTGCGCGAATAGTCCAGGGCGGCCCGGGCCTCGCGCAGCTGGGCCTCGATGGAGGCCAGCTCCGTGGGCCGCTTGCCCTTGCTCTGGTCGTCGAGCTGGCGCTGGGCCTGGGCCAGTCCGTCCTCGGCCTCGCGCACGGCCGCGGCCTGGAAGTCGTCCTCCAGGCGGAACAGGGGCGCGCCCGCGGCCACCCGGTCGCCCCGGCGCACCGGGCGCTCCAGGAGCCGCCCGGCCAGGGGCGGGGCCACCAGCACGTACTCGCCCTCCACCCAGCCCTGGAAGGCGTCGGGCGCGGGGGAGCAGGCGGCCGAAAGCAGCAGGGCCGCCGCCAGGAGGGCCGCCGGAATGAGGCGGGCGAGGCGGGCGAGACGGGGCCCGGGGCGGGCCGGAACGATGGCCGGGAGCGGGGGGCGATGGCGGCGGACGGTCATGCGGGCGCCTCCCAGGTCTCGGCCGCGGGGGAGAGCATCTGGCGGAAGATGCGCCAGTTGCGCTCCACCTGGCCGGTCATGTCGAAATCTCCGCCCCGGATGTAGCGCATGTGGGCGGGCAGGAGCATTTGGCTGAGAAAGAGCACGGCCAGGTCGCGCGGCTCGGCGTCGCGGCGGATCTCGCCCTCGGCCTGGCCCCGGGCGATGATGGCGGCGATGCCGGTGAGCATGGCGTCCTGGCCGGCCACGATGGCCTGGCGCAGGACGCTGTCCATGGCGGTGGCCTGCTCGGAGAAGAGCATGCGGGGCAGGGCGCGGTGCCGGTCGATGAGGGCCAGGTGGCGGCGCAGGAAGTCCTCCAGCCCGGCCAGGGCCCGGGGCTCGGTCGCGGCGCGGCGCAGGTTGCGGCCCATGAGCCCGCGCACGTGCTCGAAGGCGGCGCGGATGACGTCGTCGCGGCCGTCGAAGTGGCGGTAGATGGCCGAGGGCACCACGCCCACGGCCTTGGCCAGGGCCGCGATGGTCACGGCGGAGAGTCCCTGTTCGGCCAGGGTGAGCGCCGCCCGCACCACCTGCCCCCGCCGCTCGTCCCCGGAGTGCCGGGGGGTGCGGGGCGTGGTCGCGGCGGGCTTGGCGTCTTTCGGCATATCGCGATTCTCCCGGACGGCGTTCGACCGGCGGTCCGGCCAGGGCTCGACCGGCCTCTGAGCGGTTTTTGACCGGCCCTTGGCAGCCCTTGGCCGGCGTTTGCCCGGCCCTAAACCGGCGTCGGGCCGACGTCCCGGCGTCCTGACGTTGCGGCGTCCCGGCGTTGGGGGCCAACGCTCCGGCGACAGAGGGCCGATGCCCCGCGGGCCTCCGGCCGACGCCCCGCTTCGAGGCCCGGCCCCTTCGGGACCACCCGCCGCCGCTCCACCCCGCAGGCCCCGTCGGCCCCGGATGGAGTGAATGTGAATTCACATTCACATTTTCCCCGCCGGGTGTCAACCCGGTCCGCCACGGTGCGGCGCAGGGTCCGGCCGCACCCGGGATGCGGACAAGACCAGGCCGGGGCGGCCCGCCGCGCCCCTCCGGGATTTCGCCGCCGCCGCATTGCTTCCCCCGCGGCCTTGCCGTACAGTCGAAGCCATTGCCCACCGTCAGCCCGGGAGCGCCCATGTCCTGTCCCATGCTGCCGCGTCGCCTCGCCGCCGTCGCCTGCCTCGCCTGCCTCCTCTGCCTTGTCCCGGCCGCCTCCCGCGCCGGGGAGTTCAGCGTGGACCTGGGCGAAACCACCCTGCTCCTCCCGGAGATCCCGGGATTCGACGGGAACCTGTTCCGCAACTCCGGGGTCCGGGACGTCCTGCGCGCCGGCACCCCGCCCGTGAACCGCCTGCTCTGGGGCTACCTCTCGGACGCCGACTCGGCGCGCATCCGGAGCGGGCCGGTGATGCACCTGGACGCCTACATCCTGGTGCAGGCCGAAAACGCCCTGGCGGGCCGACGCTTCTCCACCCGGGAGTTCGAGGACTTCAAGCAGAAGGTCATGGACCAGGCCTCGGGAAAGACCGTCCACGACATCGTGCCCATGGACGAGATCATGCGGTCCATCAGCGACTCGTTTTCCGAACAATACAAGACGGACGTCAATGTCCACGTCAAGCACTCGTCCGAAATCTCCTTTTTCGACGAGGACCAGTTCCACATCTCCGCCTTCAACATCGTCACCGGAGGGGCCGGGGTCAGCGACGACATCAAGACCTTCTCCCGGGCCATCACCTACAACATCGTGCTGGCCCGGAACAAGATCATCTACATCTACGCCTACACGACCTACCGCGCCCCGGAGGACGCCCGCGCCGCCATGGACCTCGCCCAGCGCATCTGCCGCCGGGTGGTCCGGGACAATCCGAGCGCGCTCGCGCCGGAACCGCCGGGGCAAGCGCGCCCGGACGCCGCGCCGGAGCGGCACTTCGGGCACGAGCAGGCCGCGGAGACCGCCTGGCACGCGGTCCAGACGGCGCTGCAATACCTCCTGCCCGCCGTGGTGGGGGGCGCGCTGGGGCTGCTCTGGCGCCGGAAGCGGTCGGCGCGCCGGGCCGCGCGCCCGGACCGGGACGCCGGGCGCAGCGCAGGCCGGGACGGGACGGAGCGCAACGCCTCGGACCGCGACGGGACGGACCGGAGTGACCCGGACCAGGACGACCCGGACAAGAAAGCCCCGGACCGCGACGGCCCGGCCTGACCCGGGACCGGGGCGGGGAACGGCGGAGCACGGGCGAGTCCAAGGACAAGCGGGCGGGTAAGCGGACGGCCAAGCGAACGGCCAGGCGATAACGGGCGAGGACGGGCGCGATGGCGCGGGACGGACGCGCCCGGGCCTGCGCCGTCCGTGGGGCGGGCCCGGCGGGGATGCGGCCCGGGCCGCGGCGCGGGACAATGTGGGGAAATGATGCGGGCGGGAACGGGAATGGAAAAGGGGCACCCATGTGCTGGATGCCCCTTTGTATTGGCTGGCGGAGCGGACGAGACTCGAACTCGCGACCTCCGACGTGACAGGCCGGCGTTCTAACCGACTGAACTACCGCTCCGCGCGGGAAAACGTATGTAAAGAACTTTACCTTCTGGTGGGCGGAACAGGGATCGAACCTGCGACCCTCGGCTTGTAAGGCCGATGCTCTCCCAGCTGAGCTACCCGCCCGCGGGAGAAAAGCGTCTAGCCCCCTTCCAAGGGTTTTGTCAACCGGATTTTTCCCGGGCCCGATACTTTTCCGAATTCCCAAGGCCGGACAATCCATTACCCGCCGCCCCCGGCATCAGCGGAAACGCCCGGCAGGACGGGCCGCGCGGGCGGCGGCAAGCGGAACCGGCCGGGCCTCAGCGCTCGGTCCAGAGCAGGCGGCCGCCCCGGCGCAGGCCCCAGCCCAGGGCCAGGTCCCCGAGATAGACCCCCACGGGCCCGTCCCCGTCCGCCGGGACCGCCAGGCTCCGCCCGGCCAGCAGGGACTCCAGGTCCGCCGGGCCGGAGAGCGCCACGGCCCCGCGCGCCGGGGGCTCGTCCGGCAGCAGGCAACGGGCGAAGGCCTCGGGACGGAACACGTCCCCGCTCCGGGCGGCCTCGCGGCCCTTGCCGCCCCGGCCGCCCGCGTGGCCCTTGCCGCCCCGGCCTCGACCGTCGTCCCGGCCCCGGCCCACCTGGCGCACCTGGCCCAGGACCCGGCCCTGCCAGCGCACCCCGGCGGGCATGAGCCCCAGGGCCAGCGCGTGGCAGAACACGGCCTTGCCGCCGAAATCGTAGAGCCGCCCCGGGGGCAGCCCGGCCCAGTCCAGGGCCTCGGGCGTCTCCAGCCGGGCCGGGTCCAGGGCGCGGCCGGGCGGGTCGGCCTCGGGCGCGGTCCAGGCCGGGGGCGGGACCGGGCCGCCCGGCTTCTCGAAACACGCCAGGAAAAAGCCCTGGCCCTCGGAGGCCTCGGCCACGCGCAGCACCCCGTCCGGCCCGCCGCGCGGGGCCTCGAACACGAAGCCCGGCGGCGGGGCCAGGGGGACCAGGCGCAGGACCTCCCCCAGGGTCTCCAGGGCCCAGCGCGCCTGGACCTCGTCCTCCAGCTCGTTGGTGGTGCAGGTGGAGTAGAGCAGCCGCCCGCCCGGGGCCAGGAGCCGGGCCGCCTCGGCCAGGAGCTCGCGTTGCAGGGCCTCCAGGGGCGCGGTCTTGCCCTCGCCCCAGAGCTCCAGCACCTTGGGATGCTTGTCCGCCGTGCCCCAGCCGCTGCACGGCGGGTCCAGCAGGATGTGGGAAAAGGTCGCGTCGTCAAAGGGCAGGTGCTGGGACTCCAGCTTGGCCGTGGCGATGTTGGCCGCGTCGGTGCGGCGCAGGTTCTGGCGCAGGGTGGCCAGGCGGTCCGCGGAGGGCTCGCAGGCCGCCACGCAGCCCGCCGGGCCCACGCAGCGGGCCAGGATGCCGGTCTTGCCCCCGGGCGCGGAGCACATGTCCAGGGCCAGGGCCCCGGGCGGCGGGTTCAGCAGCAGCGGCGGGAGCATGGAGGAGCGGTCCTGGATGTAGACCAGGCCCAGCCGGGCGGCCAGGGAGGCCCCCAGGGGCGCGGGCTCGCACACCACGGCGAAGGCCAGGGGATCGAAGGGCTCGGGCTCCAGGCCGTAGCCCTGGGCCGCGAGCAGGCGCAGCACCCCGGCCGCCCGGGCCGGGGGCGTGGTGACGCGCAGGGTGCGGCGCGGGGATTGCGGGCGGGCCATGCTGCTCCTTGGCGCAGGGGGTCGGAGGCCGGGCGGCGGCGGGCCCGGACCTCATCGTCCGAAATCATCGTCCGGAATCGTCCCCGGAATCGTCCCCGGAATCGGGGGCCGGGGCCGCGCCCCCATCCCTAGCCGCATGCCCGGCGCTTGGCAACCGGACGGCCCGGACGGGCTTCAGGTCTTTGCATCCCGGCCCATAAGCTGTTAAGAGGGGGGTCCCGGGGCCGGGAGGAGAGCCCGTCCCGGCTGCGATGGCCGCCACAAAACGGCGCGGGCGTTCCGCCCCGCGCATGGAGATTCACCATGCTTCGATTCGTCCGCCCCGGCCGGCCGGTCCTTTCGGCGCTGCCGGTCCTCCTGGCCCTGCTCCTGGCGCTGCCGGCCGCCTTCCCGGCCCCGGCCCAGGCCCAGGCCTACAAGAAATTCATCGTGCTCCCCTACGCCTACCACGGCCCCGACGCCTACCAGCACTACGGCAAGGCCGTGCGCGCCGAGATGGCCCGCCGGCTGCGCATGGTGGGCAAGTTCGAGCCCATGGACCAGTACACCATCGACGGCCGCGAACCCGCCGCCCCGGCCACCCCGGCCCAGACCGTCGCCATCCTGGAGCGCCTGGGCGGCGACTACCTGGTCTGGGGCGACGTCACCGTGAAGGACGGCCAGGCCGCCCTGTACACCAAGGTCATGGACGGCCTGGGCAACGCCGTGGAGCGCACCGCCACCGTGCCCCTGGACCAGATGGTCATGCAGATCCAGTCCACGGCCCAGTCCATCGACGCCGAGCTCTTCCCCGAGGCGGCCGCCCCGGCCGCGGCCAAGGTGCAGTCGGGCGTGCCCGTGAACCCGGACATCCTCGACGCCCAGTCCGGCACCACCGCCGCCGTCACCAACATCAACCCGCAGTTCCGCTACGAGGGCGGCACCCAGACCCAGGGCCGCTGGCAGAGCGCCGGATTCCGCTGGGCCTGCCGCAGCTTCGCCGTGTGCGACGGCGACGGCGACGGCAAGAACGAGGTCTTCGTCCTGGGCGACGACTTCTCCATCCACGTCCTGCGCTTCGAGCAGGGCCGCCTGGTGGAGGCCGGCGTCCAGCCCCTCAACACCCGCGGCGAGCACCTCAAGCTGCGCGCCTACGACTACAACCGCGACGGCGTGAGCGAGCTGGTGCTCTCCTCCTACCGCGACGACAAGCCCGACGGCACCATCTACTCCTACCAGGGCGGGCACTTCACCGTGCTGGCCGAGAACATCCGCAAGTTCCTCAACGTCATCGCCCTGCCGCCCACCTACGCCCCCACCCTGGTGGGCCAGCGCAAGGGCGACCGCACCCTGCTCCAGTCCGACGACCTCTACGAGCTGGCCTTCAACGGCCACGACATCACCGAGGTCCGCCGCCTGGTGACCCCCGAGTACGCCAACGTCTTCGCCCTGGCCTACCTGCCCGAGCCCGACGGCAACTACAAGGTGGTGGTCAACGACACCTTCTCGCGCATGCGGGTCTACAACCAGCAGAACGAGCCCCTGTACCAGTCCGAAGAGACCTACTGCTCCTCGGGCGTCGCCCTGCAGCTGCCCCAGGTCCTGGCCCCGGGCCTGGGCGAGAGCACCCGCAACATCGGCAACGAGGACTACTACTACATCCCGCTGCCCATGATCCCCATCGACTTCTCCGGGTCGGGCAAGCACGAGCTGCTGGTCAACAAGGACATCTCCGTGTCCATGCAGCTCTTCTACCGCTACCGCACCTTCACCCAGGGCGAGCTGCACTCCCTGTTCTGGGACGGCACCGGCCTCAACCTGGCCTGGAAGACCCGGCGCATCAAGGGCACCGTGTCCGACTTCTGCCTGGCGGACCTCAACAGCGACGGCCACCAGCAGCTCGTGGTGCTGCTGAACACCTACCCCGGCGCCCTGGGCCTGGAGTACCGCAAGACCATCATCGTGGCCTACGACCTGAACGTGCCGCAGCAGTAGCCCGCGGCCGGGGCGCGTCCCGGCCGCTCTTCACCGCATTCCTGAAGGGGGATGGCATGAAACGACTGATCCTGGCCGCCACGGCCCTGCTGCTGGCCGTGGCCCTCGTCGCCTGCGGCGGCGAATCCGAGACCAAGAAGCCCGAGGCCCAGAAGGCCGAGCCCGCGGCCGCCCCGGCCCCGGCCCCGGCCCCGGAAAAGATCGAGCTGACCTACGCCAACTTCCCGCCCGCCTTCACCGTGCCCTGCGTGCAGATGGAGCACTTCAAGGCCGAGGTGGAGAAGCGCACCGGCGGACAGGTGAGTATCGCCACCTTCCCCGGCGGCACCCTGCTCGGCTCCAAGAACATGCTGCGCGGCGTCATCGAGGGCCAGGCGGACATCGGCTGCCTGTCCATGTCCTACCAGCCGGGCGTGTTCCCCCTGACCACCGCGGTGGAGATGCCCGTAGGCTTCAGCTCCTCCAAGGTGGGCTCCATGGTCCTCTGGGACCTCTACTCCGCCTACCGGCCCGCCGAGTTCAAGGACGTCCGGGTCTTGACCATGTTCACCACCCCGCCCTCGGACATCATGAGCAAGACGCCGGTGCGCAGCCTGGCCGAGCTCAAGGGCCTGGAGCTGCGCGCCAGCGGCACCCCGGCCACCTTCCTGGAGCTGCTCGGCGCGGCCCCGGTCTCCATGCCCATGCCCGAGACCCCGGACGCCCTGCAGAAGAACCTGGTCAAGGGCCTGTTCTCCTCCCTGGAGGTCATGCAGGACCTCAAGTTCGCCGAACTCTGCAAGAACGTCACCTTCACCGACGGCCCGGTCTATATCTTCGCCGTCATCATGAACAAGGCCAAGTACGAGGCCCTGCCCGCCGACGTGAAGAAGCTCTTCGACGACATGGGCCCGGAGCAGGCCCTGTGGACCGGCCAGTACTGGGATTCCCACGTCAAGGAGGCCATGGACTGGTCCATGGCCGACCAGGGCGTCCAGACCTGGACCCTGACCAAGTCCGACCGCGACGCCATCGCCGGCCTGACCGCCGGCATCATCGACACGTGGAAGGCCCAGGCCACGGCCGCCGGCCTGCCCGCCGACGAGATCCTCCAGAAGATGCTCGACCTCAAGGCCCGGACCGAGGCCCAGTTCGGCAAGTAGCCCTTCCGGCCCCCGGCCCGCGCCCCGCGCGCGGGCCGGGACGCCCGACGAACCCCGCCCCGGAGCCCGCCTCATGTCCGCCGCACCCGCCGCACCCCGGGCCCCTGCCCACCGCCCGGACCCCGTCTCCGTCCTGGACCGCGCCTGCGCCCGGCTGGCCACGGGCCTGGCCTGGCTGGCCGGGGGCTTCCTGGTGGTGGCCACGGCCACGGCCTGCCTGAACATGATCCTGCGCGCCTCCACCGCCTCGCTCCAGGGCACGGTGGAGATCGTGGGCTTTTCCGGCGCGGTGCTCACGGCCTTTTCCCTGGCCCTGACCCAGCGCCAGCGCGGCCACATCGCCGTGGCCATCTTCTTCAAGCGCTTCGGCCGCCGCACCCGCCGCGTGCTGGACACCCTCACCCACCTGGCCTCGGCCGCCTTCTTCGGGCTCTGCACCCTGGAGGTGGGCCGCTGGGGGGCCACCCTGGCCGAGACCGGCGAGCTGGCCGAGACCCTGCGCGTGCCCTACCACCCGGTGGTCTGGGCCGTGGCCGTGGGCTGCGGGGTCATGACCCTGACCCTGCTGGTGGACGCCCTGAAGGCCGCCCTGGGCCGGGACGAGGGCCTGTAGATGGAGCCGCTGACCATCGCCCTCGTCGGCATCCTGGTCCTGCTGGCGCTCATCTTCTTCCTGCGCCTGCCCGTGGGCTTCGCCATGGGCATGGTGGGCTTCGTGGG
>JBFWIY010000016.1:10702-14025 GCA_050255855.1 Desulfovibrionaceae bacterium | reverse complement strand
GACATCATCCTGTGCCGCTGCGAGGTGGAGCTGGCCGAGGACCTGAAGCGCAAGATCGCCCTGTTCTGCGACGTGGACAAGGACGCCGTGTTCACCGCCGTGGACGTGAAGAACATCTACGAGGTGCCGCTCAAGTTCTACGAGCAGGGCGTGGACCAGAAGATCGCCATCCTGCTCAAGCTCCCGGCCAAGAACGCGAGCCTGGCCGACTGGATCGAGCTCAACCGGCGCATGGTGGCCCCGGCCGGCAGCGTGACCATCGGCATCGTGGGCAAGTACGTGGACCTGCACGAGGCCTACAAGAGCCTGCACGAGGCCCTGGTGCACGGCGGCGTGGCCAACGACGTGGCCGTGGAGCTCAAGTACGTGAACTCCGAGGAGATCAACCCCAAGAACGTGGCCGAGCGCCTCAAGGGCCTGGACGGCGTTCTGGTGCCCGGCGGGTTCGGTTCGCGCGGGGTGGAGGGCAAGATCCAGGCCATCAAGTACGCCCGCGAGAACCAGATTCCCTTCTTCGGCATCTGCCTGGGCATGCAGTGCGCGGTCATCGAGTTCGCCCGCGACGTGGCCGGGCTGGACGGGGCCAACTCCGAGGAGTTCGACCTGGCCACCCCGCACCCGGTCATCTATCTGATGAAGGAGTGGTACGACTTCCGCACCAAGCAGGTGGAGAAGCGCTGCGCCGAGTCCGACAAGGGCGGCACCATGCGCCTGGGCGCGTATCCCTGTAAGCTCGTGCCCGGCACCAAGGCCATGGCCGCCTACGGGGCCGAGAACATCGAGGAGCGCCACCGCCACCGCTACGAGTTCAACAACAAGTACATCGAGACCTTCACCGGCCACGGCCTGGTCCTCTCCGGCCTGGCCCCGGACGATTCCCTGGTGGAGATCGTGGAGCTCAAGGACCATCCCTGGTTCCTGGGCTGCCAGTTCCATCCCGAGTTCAAGTCCCAGCCCCTGCGGCCGCACCCGCTCTTCCGCGAGTTCATCCGCGCCGCCAAGGAGAACAAGGGCTGATGCCGGACACCCTGGAACTCTATGAGGCCAGCCGCACCGGCTTTTTCCTCATCGCCGGGCCCTGCGTGCTGGAGAACCTCAAGTTGGCCCTGGAGGTGGGGCGGCGGCTGGCCAGGCTGCGCGACGATCTGGGCATCCCGGTGGTCTTCAAGAGCTCCTTCGACAAGGCCAACCGCACCTCCATCGAGAGCTACCGCGGCCCCGGCCTGGCCGAGGGCCTGGCCTGGCTTGCCGAGGTGAAGCGGGCCACGGGCCTGCCCATCACCACGGACATCCACCTGCCCGAGCAGGCGAACGCCGTGGCCGAGGTGGCGGACGTGCTCCAGGTCCCGGCCTTCCTGTGCCGCCAGACCGACCTGCTGGTGGCCGCGGCGCGCACCGGGCGCATCGTCAACGTCAAGAAGGGCCAGTTCCTGGCCCCCTGGGACATGCAGAACGTGGTGGGCAAGCTGCGCGCCGCCGGGTGCGAGCGCATCTGGCTCACCGAGCGCGGCACCAGCTTCGGCTACAACACCCTGGTGGTGGACATGCGCGCCATCCCGGAGCTGGCCGCCTTCGGCGCGCCCGTGGTCATGGACGCCACCCACTCCGTGCAGAAGCCCGGGGGCCTGGGGACCTGCACCGGCGGGGACCGCGCCTATGTGCCCACCCTGGCCAAGGCCGCGGTGGCCGCCGGGGCGGGCGGGGTGTTCATGGAGGTCCACCCGGACCCGGACCGCGCCCTGTGCGACGGCCCCAACTCCCTGCCCCTGGACGAGCTGGAGCCCCTGGTGCGCTGCCTGCTGGAGCTGTGGAGGGTGGTGCATGCCGAATGACCGACCGGCCGAGGCCCGGCACGACCCGGCGCGCGACCGCACCCACGACCGGGAGCTGGCCCGCCGCCTGGCGTCCAAGGTGAAGCTCCTGGTGCTGGACGTGGACGGCGTGCTCACCGACGGCGGGCTCTACTACGACGCCGAGGGGCGCATCATGAAGCGCTTCGACGTCCAGGACGGCCTGGGCATGAAGATGGCCCAGGAGGCGGGGCTCAAGCTGGCGGTCATCACCGGGCTGGACAGTCCGGCCGTGTCCGCCCGCATCCGCGAGCTCGGGGTGACGGACTACCACTTCGGCCACACCCACAAGCCGCCCCTGCTCGAATCCATCCGCGTGAAGCACGGCCTGGAGTTCGCCCAGATGGCCTATCTGGGGGACGACTGGGTGGACGTCTCGGTGATGCGCATGGTGGGGCTGCCCCTGGCCGTGGCCAACGCCCAGCCCGAGGTGAAGCGCCTGGCCGCCTGGGTCACGGGGCGCGGCGGGGGCCACGGCGCGGTGCGCGAGGCCATCGCCTTCATCCTGGAGGCGCGCGGCCTGCTGGAGGCCCAGTGGCGACGGTGGGGCGGCTGAGATGCGCGTCCGCGTCATCCTGCTCCTGGCCGTCATCTTCGGCTTCGGCCTGTTCATCGGCATGATCGTCTTTTCCCGCCAGACCACCCTGGTGGCCAGCCCCGAGGTCCGGGTGAAGCTCGACCCCGCGGCGGAGTACATCCAGAGCATCCAGAAGACCCGGCGCGAGCCCGACGTGACGGCCGAGGACGTGGAGCTCACCCAGGGGGCCAACGGCCGCATCGACTGGAAGGTCAAGGCCAAGAGCGCCCAGTACGACGAGGACAAGGGCTTGGTCAGCGTGACCCTGCCCCAGCTCACGGCCTACGTGGGCGAGGACCGGGCCGAGGTCTTTCTCCGGGCCGACCGGGGCGAGGTGGACCGCGTGGGCGACAACCTGCGGCTGTGGGACGACGTCATCGGCCGCTACGGCAGCTTCGCCCTGAGCGCGGAGGATTTCGACTACATCGGCTCCATGGACAAGGTCTATCTGCGCGGGCAGGTGAGCATCGAGCGGCAGGACATGGCGGTGAACGCCACGGCCATCGAGATCGACGTCAAGAGCCGCGAGCTGGTGGCGGCGGGCGGGGTCACGGCCACGCTCTCCCCGCGCGGGCTGGACGAGATCATCAAGCAATAGGACGGCAGAGCATGCAACGCCAACACCTCCTCGCCGTCGCCCTGCTGGCGGCGCTCCTCGGGGCCCTGCTCGCTCCGGCCGCCGCCCTGGCCTGGGGCGAGGTGCGCGCGGCCAAGAGCGATCTCAACGTGCGCGCCAAACGCTCCCCCACGGCGGAGATCGTCACCTCCCTCAAGGCCGGGGACAAGATCCGCGTGGACTTCCGCGAGGGCGACTGGGTGGCGGTCTTTCCCCTGGACCAGCAGGCGCGCGACCTGACCAAGGCCGTGGGCTTCGTCAACGCCAAATATCTGGGCGG
>JBFWIY010000016.1:0-10602 GCA_050255855.1 Desulfovibrionaceae bacterium | reverse complement strand
CCGGCGCAGCAGCCCGTGCGCATCACCGCGGACCGGCTGGTCTACAACGAGGGCCAGGGCACCGTGGTCTTCGAGGGCAACGTCCAGGCCGACCACGCGGGCATGCACCTGCAGAGCACCAAGGTCACGGCCCACCTCAACGACCAGGGCCAGTCCAAGAACGACGGCGACCAGATCGACCGCATCGTGGCCGAGGGCAGCGTGGTGGTCACCAAGGACACCGCCCGGGGCACCTGCGCCATGCTCACCTATTTCGTCCAGGACGGGGTCCTGCGCATGGAGGGCGACCCCGTGCTCCAGGACGGGCCCAACACCGTCACCGGCGAGATCATCAAGTTCTACCTCAAGGACAACCGCAGCGAGATCCTGAGCGGCGGGGGCAAGCGCGTGGAGGCGGTCTTCACCCTGCCCGAGGAGATGCAGGTCCGATGATGCGCGGGCTCGCCGCCGCCAACCTCAGCAAGAGGTACGGCCAGAAGGAGGTGGTGCACAGCATCCACCTCGAACTGGAGCAGCGCGAGGTCGTGGGCCTGCTCGGCCCCAACGGCGCGGGCAAGACCACCACCTTCTACATGCTCGTGGGCATCGTGAAGCCCAACGCGGGCCAGGTCTTCCTGGACGGCCAGGAGATCACGGACCTGCCCCTGCACGAGCGGGCCCGCATGGGGCTCTCCTACCTGCCGCAGGAGAGTTCCGTGTTCCGCAAGCTCACCGTGCGCCAGAACCTGGAGATCGTGCTGGAGCAGCTGTCCATGAGCCGCGCCCGGCGGCGCGCCCGGGCCGGGGAGCTCCTGGAGATGTTCAACATCACCCGCCTGGCCGACCAGGCCGCCATGTACCTCTCCGGCGGCGAGCGGCGGCGGCTGGAGATCGCCCGGGCCCTGGTGCTCAACCCCAAGTTCATCCTGCTGGACGAGCCCTTTGCGGGCATCGACCCCATTGCGGTCATCGACATCCAGGAGCAGATCACCATCCTCAAGGACATGGGCATCGGCATCCTCATCTCCGACCACAACGTGCGCGAGACCCTGAACATCTGCGACCGCGCCTACCTGGTCTACGAGGGCACGGTCATCCTGGAGGGCTCGCCTTCGGACATCGTCAACGACTCCAAGGCGCGCAGCGTCTACCTGGGCGACAGCTTCAGCCTCTAGCCCCTCCGGCTCCCCCCCGCTCCCTCCGCTCCGGCCCGGCCCGCTCCGGGCCGACTTCATTGGGTTCCGCGTCGATCCTCCTTGCCTCGGACCGGGAATAGCTGATATAAGGTATCTGCTCCCCTCTGCACTGGACCAAGGAGGTCGACGGTGAGCGACGTGCAGGCCCCGGAGGATGTGCCGTCCGAGGACGTTCCGTCCGAGATCCTGGATCTGGTCCGGCAGATCGCCGACCGGACGTTCGAAGGCGTGAGCATGCGCCATCCGGCCATGCCGCCCCTGCGCCGCATGGCGGAGCAGCGTCTGGCCCGCCGCCTCATGGACGATCCCGACTGGCGTCCGGCCTGCGGCTGGCCGCGCTTCGACATCCGGGAGTTCCTGCACCGCAAGATCGAATACCAGCCCCTGGGTCCGTTGCAGATGGCCGTGCGGCGCATCAAGCTGCCCACCCTGCCCCGGGTGTGGTTCGAGCTGCGCCGGGCCATGGAGCAGCCGGTCTGCGACTCCGAGCACATCGCCCGCATCGTCAGCGTGGACCCCAAGCTCACGGCCATCATCCTGAGCCTGGTGAACAGCCCCTTCTTCGGCCTGAGCGCCAAGGTGGACACCATCAGCCGGGCCGTCACCGTGCTGGGCACCAAGCCCCTCTCGGGCCTGGCCCTGGGGTCGATGCTGGTGGCCATGTTCCAGGACGTGGCCCCCGAGGTCCTGGACGTCAACGCCTTCTGGCGGCACTGCATGTGCGTGGCCGTGCTCGGCCGCAACCTGGCCGTGCGGGCCGGGCGGAGCGACCCGGAGCGCTACTTCGTGGCCGGGCTGCTGCACGACCTGGGGCGCATCGCGCTCTTCTCGGCCGAACCGGAGCTGAGTAAGATGGCCATCGCCCTGCAACAACAGGACAATCTCGACCTCGCCGAGGCCGAGCGCAAGGTCTTCGACTTCGACCACGCCATGCTCGGGGCCCTGCTGCTCAAGGAATGGCGGCTGCCCGGGTCCCTGGTGGTGACCGCCATGCACCACCACTCCGCCGAGGGCTGCGTCAACCACGAGGTGGCCGAGGTGGTGCACGTGGCCAACTGCATCGCCGTGACCCTGGGCTACGGGGCCTGCGAGGAGACCCGCGCCCCGCGCATGGGCCTGGAGTGCTGGCGGCGCCTGGGCGTGCCCCCCGAGGCCCTGGAGGAGATCGTGGCCGACATGGACGCCCAGGTGGAGGGCCTGTTCGCCCCCTTCGCCCGGACCGGCGATTAGGGGCCCGCTCCGCCGCCCGGGCCACGGTTCGCCGCGACGTTCCCGGAATATGGCATGTTCGAAGCAATCGTGCCGCCCGCCGGTGTCCTGCCGGACGGGACGTGGCATTTTGCGGGCAA
The DNA here is from genome assembly GCA_050255855.1 of Desulfovibrionaceae bacterium. Classification (GTDB taxonomy): domain Bacteria; phylum Desulfobacterota; class Desulfovibrionia; order Desulfovibrionales; family Desulfovibrionaceae. Next base: position 8,078 of record JBFWIY010000016.1, on the reverse strand, counting down.
ATGATAATTATTCGTGCGGGATTGCGTCTTTCCGGCCGGAGGTTACGTATAGAAGAAACAAGGAGGACGGCCATGAAGGGCAATCACGAGCACAGCCATGTGCACGCGCACGAGCACAGCCACGAGCATGAGCACGAGCACGAGCACCCGGGCATCGGCAAGCACAGCCACCCGCACACCCACTCCCACATCCACGAGCACGAGCACCAGCACAAGCACGAACACCAGCACGGGGATTCGGTCTACGCCCACGACCACGATCACGCCGGCGAGCACGGCGCCCACGATCACGACCATCCGGGCCACGACCAGGTCCCCCACGAGCACCAGCACTAGCCGCGCCGTCCCGGCCCCGGGCGTCCGTCCCGGGGCCGGGGCCGCTCCCGTTCCGCCCCCGCCCGCGTCGAATTCGCCTATCCCGCCTGGGCCCGCATCCTTCCGGTCTCCTCGGAGGGCGTGGCCCCGAAGAACCGCTTGAACTCCCGGCTGAACTGCGAGGGGCTGACGTAGCCCACGCGCTGGGCCGCGGTCCCGGCGTTGAGCCCCTCCTGGACCATGAGCAGGCGCGCCTTGTGCAGCCGGATGCTCTTCAGGTACTGCAGGGGCGAGGTGGAGGTCACGGCCTTGAAGTTGTGGTGAAAGGCCGAGACGCTCATGTGCGCTTCGCTGGCCAGGGCCTCCACGTCCAGCTCGGTGTCGTACTCCTGGTGCACCCGGCGCAGCACCCGGGCGATCTGGCTGAAGTTGCCGCGGCGGGCGGCCAGGGCGCGCAGGGCCCGGCCCGGCTCCTCGCGCAGCACGCGATAGGTGATCTCCCGCACGATCTGTCGGCCCAGGATGCGGCTTTCCTCCGGGGAGCCCAGGCAGTCCAGCAGTCGGAGGGTGGCGTCGGCCAGGGGGATGGTGAGGGGCGTGGAGCAGAGCCCGCACACCGCGGCCGCGCTGCGCGCCTCGTCCCCCATCTCCAGGAGCAGCTTACCCAGGGTGGCGGGGTCTACGGCGATGGTCAGGCCGAGCAGGGGCTCCTCGGGCGAGGCCTCGGTCTCGCACTCCACGGGCAGGGGCACCGAGAGCACCAGGTAGTTGTACGGGTCGTAGACATAGGCCCGCTCCCCGAGGTGGACGCGCTTGCGGCCCTGGCCCACGATGAGGATGCTCGGGGTGTAGACCATGGGATGGCGGGGCAGGGAGGCCTCGGCCCGGAACAGGGTCACGCCGTCGAGCCGGGACGGCGTGACGCCGGGCAGGGGCGTCAGTTCGGCCAGGCGCTCAGCCAGCCGGTTCCGGCCCCCGGGGGCGCGGGATTCGTGGTCGCTGGGCATGGGCCCTCCTGGTTTTGGATGATTCGGCAATGCCTCTGCCCGGGACCCTAGCAAACAACGGCCGCCATGTTCACGCTTTTTTCATTCCATGGCAGGATAAGGCAAGGCTTGAACAGAAATGGGTATTGAATTCCCACGGGCGGCCGGGGTACCACCGGGGCGTGGGCCGGGTTCGGCCGACGTTGTTCGTCCGCTGCCGTTCCCTGTCCTTCCCTGAACCCCGACACCAAGGAGACCCGCCATGCAGTTCACCCATCACATGCCCGCCCGCATCCGCTTCGGCGCGGGCAGCCTGGACAGCCTGGGCGTCGAGCCCCTGCCCGGCCGCAAGGCCCTCATCGTCATCTCCGCCGGCCGCTCCATGCGCCGAAACGGCTACCTGGACCGCGTCGTCGCCCTGCTGGCCAAAAACGGCGTGGAGAGCGTGGTCTTCGACAAGATCCAACCCAACCCGGTGAGGGCCCACGTGATGGAGGGCGCGGCGTTGGCCCGGCGCGAGGGCTGCGACTTCGTCCTCGGCCTGGGCGGCGGCAGCAGCATCGACTCGGCCAAGAGCATCGCCCTCATGGCGAAGAACGACGGCGACTACTGGGACTACATCGGCGGCGGCTCGGGCAAGGGCAGGCCCGCCTGCGGCGGGGCCCTGCCCATCGTGGCCGTCACCACCACGGCGGGCACCGGCACCGAGGCCGACCCCTGGACGGTCATCACCAAGGAGGACACCAACGAGAAGATCGGCTTCGGCAACGCCGACACCTTCCCCACCCTGTCCATCGTGGACCCGGACCTGATGATGACCGTGCCCCCGGCCCTCACCGCCTACCAGGGCTTCGACGCCCTGTTCCACGCCACCGAGGGCTTCATCGCCGCCTGCGCCTCGCCCATGAGCGACCTCTACGCCCTGAAGAGCATCGAGCTGGTGACCCGCTGGCTGCCCGCGGCCGTGCGCGACGGGTCCGACGCCGAGGCCCGGGCCCAGCTCGCCTTCGCCAACACCCTGTCCGGCTTCGTGGAGTCCATCTCCTGCTGCACCTCGGAGCACTCCCTGGAGCACGCCATGAGCGCCAACCATCCGGCCCTGCCCCACGGGGCCGGGCTGGTGATGATCTCCGTGGCCTATTACGAGTTCTTCCTGGGCAAGATCCCCGGCCAGCTCTACGAGGCCATGGCCCGGGCCATGGGCGAGGACGTGGACGCCCTGCCCGCGGCGGAGCGCCCCGCGGCCTTCCTCACGGCGCTGCGAAAGCTCATCGCCGCCTGCGGCCTGGAGGACCTGAGCATGTCCTACTTCGGCATCCGGCGCGAGGAGCTCCCGGCCCTGGCCCGCAACGCGCGCGAGACCATGGGCGCGCTCTTCGAGCTGGACCGCTACAAGATGTCCCAGGCCGAGGCCGAGGGCATCCTGGAGCGGGCCTGGCGCTAACCCCCGAACCCCAAGGAGCGCAGCATGACCACCTACGGATTCCTCGGTCTGGGCATCATGGGCCGGGCCATGGCCGCCAACCTGGTGCGGGCCGGGCTGGACGTGACGGTCTGGAACCGCACCCCGGCGGCCTGCGAACCCCTGGTGGCCCTGGGGGCCCGGCAGGGGGCCAGCCCCTGCGCCGTGGCCGCGGCCTGCGACATCACCTTCGGCATGGTCTCGGACCCGGCCGCCGTGCGTGCGGTCTGCCTGGGCCCGGACGGCGTGGCCGAGGGGATCGGCGGCGGCCGCGGCTACGTGGAGGTCTCCACCGTGGACGACGAGACCGTGCGCGCCGTGGCCGCGGCCGTGGCGGAGCGGGGCGGGCGCTTTCTGGAGGCCCCGGTCTCCGGCACCAAGAAACCCGCCGAGGACGGGACCCTGGTTTTCCTGGCCGCGGGGGACGAGACCCTCTACGCCGACGCGGGCCCGGCCCTGGACGCCATGGGCAAGGGGCGCTTCTTCCTGGGCCCGGTGGGGCAGGGGGCGCGCATGAAGCTCACGGTGAACGCGGTCATGGCCGGGATGCTGGCCGCCCTGTCCGAGGGCCTGGCCCTGGGCCGGGCGGGCGGCCTGGAGGGCGAGACCGTGCTCCAGGTCCTGGACGCCGGGGCCATGGCCAACCCCATGTTCCGGGTCAAGGGCCCGCTCATGCTGCGGCGCGAGTATCCCGCGAGCTTCCCCCTGAAGCACATGCAGAAGGACCTGCAACTGGCCGTGGACCTGGGCCACCGCCTGGCGCGCGCCCTGCCCGTGACGGCCGGGGTCAACGAGACCTTCAAGCGCGCCCGGGCCATGGGCCTGGCCGACGCGGACATGAGCGCCGTGCACGAGGTCATGGACCCCGGGGACGCGCCCCGGGACTGATCCGCCCACGCCGCTGCGCATCGCATCTCGCCGCCCGGGCGCGTGTTGGAACGCCGCCCGGGCGGCGTTTTGCGTGCAGTCACGAATTTTCCCAGACCCGTGACGGCGTTGCCAAGGGTTTTGTTGCGCCGCTAGACCGGAGGCGTCGTGCAAACCCGGCCCGGGCCGTCCGGGCCAAGGATTCCGTGGAGGCATCCATGCATCGCTCGTGGCGCTCCGTGCTGCTGTTGTCCGCGCTGTTGCTGGCGATCCTGCCGCCCGCCCCGGTCCGCGCCGAGGGCGACGCCCTGGTCCTGGCCTCCGGGGCCGGGTACAAACAGATGGTCAACGCCCTGGTGAAGGCCTACGGGGCCGAGACCGGCAAGACCGTGGACCTGGTCTACGGCAACATGGCCCAGGTCACGGGCCAGGTGCGCGCCGGGGGCGTGGTGGACCTGGTGGTGGGGGCGGAGTTCTTCCTGTCCGATCCCGCCCTCGGCCTGGCCGAGCCCGTGGAGCTGGGGCGCGGGCGGCTGGTGCTGGCCTGGCCCAAGGGCCGGTCGGCCATGATGACCGACCGGGGGACCGTGGACCTGAACGCCGAGTCGGTGCGGCGCATCGCCCTGCCCGATCCGGTGAAGGCCATCTACGGCAAGGCCGCCATGGAATATCTCAAGTCCTCGGGCCAGTACGAGGCCGTGCAGGCCAAGCTGACGCCCGTGGCCACCGTGCCCCAGGTCTTCGCCTACCTGGTGGCGGACGAGGTGGACCTCGGGTTCATGAACCTGACCCATGTTCTGGGCGTCAAGGACCAGCTCGGCGGCTGGAAGGAGATGCCCCTGGACGGGTACGAGCCCATCCGCATCAACGCCTATCCGCTGCGCAACGCCCCCCACGCCGCGGCCCTGGCCGATTTCCTGCGCTTCCTGGGCACGGATGCGGCGCGGGAGATCGTCCGCGCCAACGGGCTGTAGCCGCTCCGCGCCCCGGCGGGCGGGGCGGGGACGGATGGCCATGAGGCCCGGAGGCCCATGATGGACTGGTGGGCGATCCTGCGCGCCCCGGGGACCCTGGGGCCGCTCTGGCTGACCCTGCGCGTGCTGGCGGTGTCCGGCGTGCTGCTGCTCGGCGGCGGGGTGCTGCTGGCCTACTACCTGGCCGGGCGGCGGGGCGGGGCGCTGCGCGGCGTGGTGGACTTCCTCGTGACCCTGCCCCTGGTCTTCCCGCCCATCGCCACGGGCTTCGTGCTCCTGCTGGCCCTGGGCCGCTCCGGCCCCCTGGGGCGGCTCACCGGGGTGGATCTGGTGTTCACCTTCCCGGGCCTGGTCATCGCCGCAGTGACCGCGGGCATGCCCCTCATGGTCAAGCCGGTGCAGGAGGCCCTGCGCGAGGTCTCGGGCAAGCTGTCCGAGGCGGCCTGGGTCCTGGGCAAGTCCGAGTGGCAGACCTTCTGGCTGGTGCTGCTGCCCAACGTCCGGCGCAGCATCGCGGCGGGCTGGTTCCTGTCCCTGGGCCGCAGCCTGGGCGAGGTGGGCATCACCCTGATGCTGGGCGGCAACATCCTCGGCCGCACCAACACGCTCTCGCTGGAGATCTACAACGCCGTGTTCAGCGGCGAATTCGACCGGGCCATGGTCCTGGCCTGTCTCATCGGCCTGTTCTCCCTGGCCATCTTCCTGGTGCTCAAGCGCCTTTCGGCGGTCTGACCGGGGCGCGGCGATCCGCCGCGCCCCGGTCCGGCGGAAGCCGGTCCTAGATGACCGCCTCGATGAGCCGCGGGCCCGAGGCGCGCAGGGCCGCGTCGTAGGCGTCGGCAAAGGCCTGCGCGGTCTGCACGCGCGTCGCGGGCACGCCCAGGCCCTCGGACAGGTGCACCCAGTCCAGGCTGGGGCCGTGCAGGTCCAGCAGGGAGCGGGAGCGCTCCCCGGTCCCGGCGGCGTGCAGCAGGTCCAGCTCGCGGTTCAGCACCGCGTAGGCCCGGTTGGCGAAGATCACCGTGACCACGTCCAGCCGCTCCCGGGCCTGGGTCCACAGGGCCTGCACCGTGTACATGGCGCTGCCGTCGCCCTCCAGGCAGACCACCTTGCGGCCCGGCGCGCCCACGGCCGCCCCGGTGCTCAGGGGCAGGCCGCTGCCGATGGCCCCGCCGGTGAGGGAGAGGTGGTCGTGGGGCGCGGCCGTGGCGAAGAGGTTGTTGTAGGGCAGGGTGGAGGTGGGGGCCTCGTCGATGACCACGGCCTGCTCCGGCAGCCGGGCCGCGGCAATGCGCACCACCGTCTCGGCCGTGAGCGGGCCGTCCGGCGGCAGGGCCGGGGGCTCGTACTGGGCCGCGGCGGGCTCCTGCGGGGCGTGCAGGGCCTCGGCCAGGGCGAGGAGCGCGGCCGCGCCGTCCTCGTGGGGCAGGGCCAGGGTGAGAATGGCGCATTGGGGCGGGGTGAGCCAGCTCTCCTGGCCCGGATAGGCGAAGAAGGACACGGGCGGCTCCGCCCCCGCCAGGATCAGGTGGTCGAATTCCCGGAGCAGGTCGAGGATGGCCGGGCCGCGGTAGGGCAGCCAGGTCACGGGCGGGGCCCCGGCGCCGCTGGTCAGGCGCGGGGTGAAGGTGTCGCAGAGCAGCCGGGCCCCGGTCTTGGCGGCGATGCGCCCGGCCGCGCGCAGGCCCGGGCCGTGCAGCACGCTCCCGCGCAGGAGGATGGCCGTGCGGCCGCCGCCGGACAGGGCCCGGGCCGCGGCGTCGATGGCCGATCCGCTTACCGGGGCGGGCGGCGGCACGGGCAGGGCCTGGGCCGGGCGTTCGGCCGGGAGCCAGGCGGTGTCCGCGGGCAGGATCAGGGTGGCGATCCGCCCCGGGGCCCGGCGCGCGGCCTGCACGGCCAGGGCGGCGTCGCCAGCCACGGTGCGCGGGCTGCGCGAGCTGTGCACCCAGTGGGACACGGGCCGGGCGAAGTCCTCCACGTCGGCGGTGAGCGGGGCGTCGTAGCGCTGGTGGTAGGTGGCGTGGTCGCCCACGATGTTCACCAGGGGGGAGCCGGCCTTGCGGGCGTTGTGCAGGTTGGCCATGGCGTTGCCGAAGCCCGGGCCCAGGTGGAGCAGGGTGCAGGCGGGCTTTCCGGCCATGCGGGCGTAGCCGTCCGCCGCGCCCGAGGCCACGCCCTCGAACAGGCAGAGCACCGGCCGCATGCCGTCCACGCGGTCCAGGGCGCTGACGAAATGCATCTCCGAGGTGCCGGGATTGGCGAAACAAACCTCGACCCCGGCGTTGACCAGGGTGGCGACCAGGGTTTCCGCGCCGGTGGGCTGGGGGGCGGGTGTCTGGGGGGGGGAGGCAGGGGCGGACATGACGAACTCCTGACGTAGCTGGTTGGTGAAGGGCATGCCGGGAACGCTTCCGCGAGGAAGCGCCGGGGCCGTTCCGGAACGGGGCCTGTCCGGGAAAGGGCCGGGAGGGGCCGGGAAAGGGGACCGGATCGCTGGGAATAAGGGTAGTCAGGGGGCCCGGGGTGGTCAAGGCCCTGACAACGGCGCGGCGCGCCGGGGCTGCGCCGGGATTGATCCGGGGGTGATCCGCGATAGATTCGAGATTCGTCCAGGGGGGCCCGGGATTGATCCGGGACTGCGCCGGACCGGCGTTGCCCGGCCGGCGGGGGCGTCATGCGCTGGCCCGCGGCCCCCGGGGCCTCATCCGCCTCCCGGCCCCCGCGCAACAACCATAAATGTGTCACCCCTGTTCCCGGACCGCCGTGTTCCCCATGTCCCGGGTTGCACCGGCCGGGGCCGCCCTGTTTCGTCACCCCTCCTGCCGGGCGCTCCGGCGCAGGGGCGGACCGGGGGCTTGCCCCGGCGGCCGGGGCTGGGTACCCAGGGAGGGACGTCCGCCCGGCGGCGATTTCTGCGGCGATGCGACCGGGCGGCGAAACCAGCGGAAGGGCGAATGACGACGTCAGGACCGATCCTCTACCTCTTCTCCGGTCTGCCCGGGGCGGGAAAGACCGCCCTGGCCCGGCGGCTCGCGCAGCAACGTCGCGCCGCGTATCTGCGCATCGACACGGTGGAGCAGGGGCTGCGCGACCTCTGCGGCCTGGACGTCCAGGGGGAGGGCTACCGGCTCTGCTACCGGATCGCCGCCGACAATCTGCGGCTCGGGCTGAGCGTGGTCGCGGACTGCTGCAATCCCATCGAGCTGACCCGCCGGGAATGGGAGCGGACCGCCCTGGCGGCCGGGGCCGAATTCCGCAACATCGAGGTCGGCTGCTCCGACGCCGGGGAGCACCGGCGCAGGGTGGAGGCGCGCGTCTCGGACGTGCCTGGCCTGGCCCCGCCCTCGTGGCCGGAGGTGCAGGCGCGCCGTTACGACCCGTGGGGAGCGGCGGAGGTCATCCGCATCGACACGGCCGGGGAGGCGGAGGAGCAGAGTTTCGCCCGCCTGACAGCGCGCCTTGACGCCCCCC
>JBFWIY010000015.1:0-14269 GCA_050255855.1 Desulfovibrionaceae bacterium | reverse complement strand
GCCGCCAGCCCGCCTCGGCCACGCGGTCGCGCCGGGCCGGGGCGGCGAGCAGTCCCTGGGCCAGGCGGGCGAGGCGGTCCAGGGTGTCGGGCCGGTCCGGGTCGTAGAGGAAGAGGTGTTCGCCGTCGGTGAAGAGGTCTTCCAGGCCGTGGCCCACGCGGGGGGTGAGCAGGCAGGCGCGGCAGGCCAGGGCCTCGAACACGCGGAAGTTGAGGTCGCCCTTGTCCGCGAAGTTGAGGACCAGGCGGGCGCGGGGGAAGAGTCCCTCGAAGCGGCCCTTGCGCACCACCAGGCCGGGGACGCGCTCGGCCAGGGCGTGGAGAAAGGTCCAGCGCTTGGGGGTGGTGGCCTGGCTGACGTTGCCCGCGAAGAGCAGGTCCCATTCCGGCTCCACGCCGGGGTTGGGCTGGTGGCGGTCCTGGGGGGCGGGGGGGAGCCAGAGCAGGCGGTCTTCGGTGAGGCGGGCCCTGAAGCGCCAGAGGTGGTCCTTGAGGCTCAGGGCCACGAGGTCGAAGGCCTGGGCCCAGAAGGGGTACCAGGCGTGCAGGTGGGAGTCGATGCAGTAGAAGGCGGTGAGACAGGGGAAGTCCTCCACGCCCACGAGGACCGGGGGGCGGCTGACGTCGGCGTAGACCACCAGGTCGGGCTCGAACCCGGCGCGGGCGCAGATTTCGGGCCAGGTGTAGGTCCCCTCGCGCGGCACGGGCAGGCGCACGGCCTGGTGGCCCAGCTGCGTGAGGTGGGGGCGGAAGAACTCGTTGCCCACCCAGGCGATGCGCCAGGGTCCGGTCATGCCTGGCCCCGGGCGCGGAAGTAGTCGATGAGGTCTTCGATGCCGTCGGCGCGGGCCACGGCGTATTCCAGGGCGTACTGCTCAAAGGTCAGGTCGCGGCCGTAGACCGGGTAGCGGGTGTCGGCGTCGGCGAACTCCAGGCCCAGGATCTCGGCCACCTTGGGGTGCACGGGCATGCGGAACTCGGGGTGGAGTTCGGGCATGGCCGCCTCCACGCCGTCGATGGGCTCGGGCAGGTGCAGCTCCTCCAGGACGCGGCGTCCCAGCCAGCAGAGCAGGTCGTGGCCCGGGTGGTTGGCCACGTTGAAGATCATGCGCTCCCGGAAGCGGGCGAGCATGGCGTCCACGTGGTGGATGGGGGTGGCGGCCTGTTTGGCGCGCTCCCGGGCCAGGGAGGCGGCCCACAGGGCGGCGGGGTCCGCGGCGGCCACCAGGTTGCCCCGGAGATAGAGGCGCACGGCCTCGGCCGGGGCCGCGCCCTCGTCCAGGAGGCGGTCCAGCAGGGTGTCGGGGTAGTCCCAGGCGGCCTTGGCCCCCCAGAAGGGCCAGTAGGCCCCCAGGAACATGGAGGGGAAGGCCAGGGTGCGGGCCCCGGCCGGGAGGCGGGCCAGGAGGGCGGCCGAGGCCAGTTCGCCCCAGGCCGGGCCCAGGGGCTGGTACAAAAAGCAGGTGCAGCGGGCCAGCTCGGCCGGGCCGATGGGCTCGCGCACGTAGTTGGTGTAGAGCCGGACCTCCCAGCGGGCGGCCACCTCGGGCACGCGGCGCAGGAAGTCGGCCAGGGGCTCGCCCTGGCAGTTGGCGTGGACGATGAGCAGTTCGTTATTCATATCAAGATGTAACAGAAAACTTTCCCCGCGGGGTTGCCTCCCTGGGGCGGGCCGTGTACCACCGGGGCACGCCGCATTCCCGGCCATTCCCCTTCCGGAGGTTTTTCCCCAGCCATGTCCGATCTGCAAGCCGAATTTGATTTGCAAGCCGCATTCCAGGCAATTCTGGCCGCCGTCCGTCCCGTGGACCGCGCCCTGGCCCCGGCCGGGCAGGCGCACATCGACAACCTGACCAAGCCCCAGGGCAGCCTCGGCCGCCTGGAGGAGCTGGCGTTGCAGATGTTTCTGGCGGCCGACGGCGCGGCCCCGGCGGCGGATCCGGCCCGGGTCTACACCATCGCCGGGGACCACGGCGTGGTGGCCGAGGGGGTGAGCCGATTTCCCCAGGAGGTGACGCGCCAGATGGTGGCCAACTTCCTGCGCGGGGGCGCGGGCATCAACGCCCTGGCCCGGGTGGCCGGGGCGGAGCTCTTCGTGGTGGACGCGGGCAGCGCGGGCGGGCCCTTTGAGGACGACCCGCGGCTCATCCAGCGCAAGGTGGGGCCGGGCACGGCCAACCTGGCGCGCCAGGCGGCCATGACCCGGGCGCAGTGCCTCACCGCCCTGCTGCTGGGGGTGGACCTGGCGGACATGGCCCGGGACGCGGGGATCAAGACCCTGTGCACCGGGGACATGGGCATCGGCAACACCACGCCCTCCACGGCGCTGTACTGCGCCTACCTGGGGGTGACGCCGGAGTCCGTGACCGGCCCGGGCACGGGCCTGGACGCCGCGGGCGTGGCGGGCAAGGCCCAGGTGGTGGCGCGGGCGCTGGAGCTGCACGCCGGGGTCATCGCCTCGGGCGACGCCCTGGGCACCCTGGCCGCCCTGGGCGGGTACGAGATCGCGGCCCTGGCCGGGCTGATCCTCGGGGGCGCGAAAAACCGCCAGATGGTCTGCGTGGATGGGTTCATCTCCACGGCGGCCTTCACCGCGGCGCGGGCGCTCTGCCCGGCGGCGGCGAACTACTGCGTGCTCTCCCACGCCTCGGCCGAGCCGGGGTACGGCGCGGTCTGCGAAAAGCTGGGGCTCACGCCGCTGCTGGACCTGGGCATGCGCCTGGGCGAGGGCACCGGCGCGGTGCTGGCCCTCACGGTGCTGCGCGCGGCCGCGGCCATGTACAACGACATGGCCTCCTTCGCCGACGCCGGGGTGCACGCGGGCTGATCCTCAGCCCCGCCCCGAATCCGTTCCGGAATCCGGCCCCGCGGGGGCCGTGTCCGCGCCCGGGCAGCAGACCCGGTCGCGCCCTTGGCGCTTGGCCTCGTACAGGGCGGCGTCGGCGCGGCGCAGCAGGGCCTCGCCGTCGGGGTCGGCCGGGTCGTAGGCGGCCACGCCCGCGCTCAGGGTGATGCGGACCTCGCCCTCGGACGCCTCCAGGGCCTGCGCGGCCACCGTGCAGCGGATGCGCTCGGCCACGGCCGCGGCCTGGGCCGGGCCGGTCTCGGGCAGCAGCAGGGCGAACTCCTCCCCGCCCAGGCGGCCGAACACGTCCGCGGCGCGGCGGTTGACGCGGCAGAGTTCGGCCATGCGCACCAGGACCGCGTCCCCCGCGGCGTGGCCGAAGCGGTCGTTGACGTCCTTGAAGTGGTCCAGGTCGAACATGACCACGCTCAGCTCCCCGCCGTAGCGGCGCACCCGGCCGAACTCGGTCTCCAGGGCCTCGAAGAAGCGGCGGCGGTTCATGGCCCCGGTGAGGGGGTCGGTGCTGGCCAGCTCGGCCAGGCGGCGGTTGGCCTCGGCCGTGGCCGAGACCTGGCGCAGCAGGGCCTCGTTGACGCGGATGAGCTCCCGCCGCATCCAGTACTCCCGGCGCAGGGAGCGGCCGTAGCGCACCAGGAAATAGGCCCCGAACCCGTTGGCCAGGCCGAAGAACAGGGCCTGGGTGTACACGTCCGCCGCCGGGACCGGCGTGGCCAGGACCAGGGTGAGCAGGTACAGGACCGTGGTGACCAGCCCGGCCGTGACCGCGGTGGCCAGGCGCGGCGGCAGGAAGAGGTAAAACATGAGCACCATGATGACGGTGAGGGGGGAGCTGGTCGCCGACGCGGACGAGAGCAGGCAGAGCTCCAGGCTCTCCAGCCCGCCCGCCGCCAGCATGTAGGCGGTGAGCATGCGGGAGAAGCCGCCGGGGCGCTCGGGCCGCCGGGTCAGGCGCACGGCCAGCCCGGCCAGGACCAGGGTGGCCAGCCGCCCGGCCGCCATGAGGGCCAGGGCCCAGCCCGCGAAGTGGGCCACGTCCACCCCCACGGCCAGGAGCTCGGCCGCGCCGGTGAGCAGGCAGACGAAGCGCATGCGCGCGGCGTCCTGGGGCCAGCGGCCCACGCCGAACTCGCGCTCCAGGGCGCGTTCGTGGAAGACGCCCGCTCGCCCCAGGGGGGCGGGGGGCAGGGAGGGACGGCTCGGGTTCACTCGGGCTCCACGGGGCTGGCGGCGCGGCCGCGAAACGGGCCCACGGCCGGGACGGGGCGTCGACAGGCCACGCCCCCGATTGGGGTGGCTGTACCGGCCGGACGGGGCCGCGTCAACCGGCGGACGCCCTTTCGGCGGGTCATCGCCTGGGGTATTTGCTCAATATTTTGAAATAACGAGATAAATCCAGCAGCGCCCTTTCCCCTTTTCAGGCGCGCCCCTTTGAGGTAAGCAAGGGGGTTCACGAATACCGCCGGAAAGCCCGCTTTCCGTGACATCCGCGAGGAACCCATGGCACTTTGCACCATCGAGGAGGCCATTGAGGACATCCGGCAGGGCCGGATGGTCATCATGGTGGACGACGAGGACCGCGAGAACGAAGGCGACCTGGTCTGCGCCGCCGAAAAGGTCACTCCCGAAATCATCAATTTCATGGTCACCCACGCCCGGGGGCTGGTCTGTCTGGCCCTGGCCCCGGAGTACGTGGAGCGCCTCCAGCTGCCCCTCATGGCGCAGCGCAACAAGAGCCGCTTCGGCACCAACTTCACCGTGTCCATCGAGGCCACCGAGGGGGTCACCACCGGCATCTCGGCCTTCGACCGGGCCCACACCATCCTCACCGCCGTGGCCGACAACGCCAAGGCCGAGGACGTGGTCACCCCGGGGCACGTGTTCCCGCTGCGCGCCAGCGACGGCGGGTCCCTGGTGCGCGCCGGGCAGACCGAGGGCAGCGTGGACCTGGCCCGCCTGGCGGGGCTCAAGCCCGCCGGGGTCATCTGCGAGGTCATGAAGGACGACGGCACCATGGCCCGCATGAAGGACCTGATTCCGTTCGCCAAAAAGCACGGCATCAAGATCTGCTCCGTGGCGGACATCATCGCCTACCGGGTGCGCTTCGGCGGCCACATCGTCACCAAGGCGGCCGAGGCCGAGCTGCCCACCCGCTTCGGCCACTTCAAGGCCGTGGCCTTCCGGTCCGAGGTGGACGGCCGCACCCACATCGCCCTGGTCAAGGGCGAGATCTCCCCCACCAAGCCGGTGCTGGTGCGGGTGCACTCCGAGTGCCTCACGGGCGACGTGTTCGGCTCGGCCCGCTGCGACTGCGGCGACCAGCTCCACGACGCCATGTGCATGGTGGAGAGCGAGGGCGAGGGCGTCATCCTCTACATGCGCCAGGAGGGCCGCGGCATCGGCCTGGCCAACAAGATCCGCGCCTATCACCTGCAGGACGAGGGCCTGGACACCGTGGAGGCCAACGTCAAGCTCGGCTTCGCCCCGGACCTGCGCGAATACGGCACCGGCGCCCAGATCCTGGTGGCCCTGGGGGTGCGCAAGATGCGCCTGTTGACCAACAACCCCAAGAAGATCGTGGGACTCACCGGCTACGGCCTGGAGGTGGTGGACCGGGTGCCCATCGAGCCCGGGGCCTGCGCCACCAACATCGGCTACCTGACCACCAAGAAGGAAAAGCTCGGCCACATGCTGGAGCTCAAAACCGCCAAGGGGAACTGACATGCCGCATCCGACCACCATCGAAGGCCGCCTGGACGCCAAGGGGCTCAAGTTCGCCATCGTGGCCGCCCGCTTCAACGACTTCATCGTGGACAAGCTCATCGCCGGGGCCATGGACGCCCTGGTGCGCCACGGGGCCGACGCCGGGGACATCACCATCTACCGCGTGCCCGGGGCCTTCGAGATGCCCCTGGTGGCCGAGAAGCTGGCCCGGAAGGGCGGCATGGACGCCATCGTCTGCGTGGGCGCGGTGATCCGCGGCGCCACCCCGCACTTCGACTTCGTGGCCAACGAGTGCGCCAAGGGCCTGGCCCAGGTCATGCTCCAGAGCGGCATGCCCATCGGCTTCGGCGTGCTCACCACCGACAACCTGGAGCAGGCCATCGAGCGCGCCGGCAGCAAGGCCGGCAACAAGGGCGTGGACGCCGCCATGGCCGCCCTGGAGTCCGTGCGCGTTCTGGAACAGATCTAGCCGGAGCGGACCCCACACATGACCAACGACAAGCGCCGCGCCCCGGGCGCGGCCCCCAAGGGCGGCCGCAGCCTCGGCCGCGAGATCGCCTTCCAGGTGTTGTACGGCCGGCCCTTCGTGCCCGTGGAGGAGGGCGTGCCCCTGCTCCGCTCCTTCGACCGGGCCGCGGCCGTGGCCACGGAGACGGACAAGGGCCGCGACTTCGCCCGCGAGCTGGTGCTCGGCGTCATGCAGCACCAGGCCCAGCTGGACGAGGTCATCACCCGGTTCTCCCAGAACTGGAAGATCAGCCGCATCGCCCGGGTGGAGCTGGCCATCCTGCGGCTGGCGCTCTACGAGATGCTCCACACCGACATGCCGCTCAAGGCGGCCATCAACGAGGCCGTGGAGCTCTCCAAGCGCTTCGGCGACGAAAACTCCCGCAACTTCATCAACGGCATTCTGGACGCCGCGGCCAAGGCCGTGAGCCGCGGCGAACTCGGCCCGGCCAAACAGTTCTAGGGCCGCACACGCCGAACCCGAGAGGACAGCGCGCACATGGGCATGGGCACATACGATCCGCAGGCGGTGGAAGCCAAGTGGCAGGGGGTCTGGAACGAGGCCAAGGCCTTCGAGGTGGCGGCCGACTCCTCCCGGCCCAAGTACTACGTGCTGGAGATGTTCCCCTACCCCTCGGGCAAGATCCACATGGGCCACGTGCGCAACTACTCCATCGGCGACGTGGTGGCCCGCTACAAGCGCATGCGCGGCTTCAACGTGCTGCACCCCATGGGCTGGGACGCCTTCGGCCTGCCCGCCGAGAACGCGGCCATCAAGCACAAGACCCACCCCGCCACCTGGACCTACGCCAACATCGCGGACATGCGCGCCCAGCTCCGCCGCCTGGGCTATTCCTACGACTGGACGCGCGAGCTGGCCACCTGCCGCAAGGAATACTACCGCTGGGAGCAGCTCTTCTTCCTGAAGTTCCTGGAAAAGGGCCTGGTGTACCGCAAGACCGCCCTGCAGAACTGGTGCGAAGGCTGCCAGACCGTGCTGGCCAACGAGCAGGTGGTGGACGGCAAGTGCTGGCGCTGCGACACCCCGGTGGTGCAGAAGGAGCTGGAGCAGTGGTTCGCCCGCATCACCGACTACGCCGATGAGCTGCTGGACTCCCTGGAGGGCATGCGCGGCCAATGGCCCGAGTCCGTGCTCACCATGCAGCAGAACTGGATCGGCCGCAGCGTGGGCGCGGAGCTGGAGTTCGGGATCAAGGGCCACGCGGGCTCGGTGCGCGTCTTCACCACCCGGCCCGACACCCTGTTCGGGGCCACTTTCATGTCGCTGGCCGCCGAGCACCCGCTCATCGAGACGCTCATCCAGGGCAACCCGCGCGCCGACGAGATCCGCGCCTTCTGCACCCGCATCACCAACATGGACCGCATCCAGCGCGGGGCCGAGGACCTGGAGAAGGAAGGGATCTTCACCGGGGCCTACTGCATCAACCCGGTCACCGGCCGCGAGCTGCCCATCTGGGTGGCCAACTTCGTGCTCATGGGCTACGGCACCGGCGCGGTCATGGCCGTGCCCGCCCACGACCAGCGCGACTTCGAGTTCGCCCGCAAGTATGACCTGCCCATGCAGGTGGTCATCCAGCCCGAGGGCCAGGCCCTGGACCCCGCGGCCATGACCGAGGCCTACGCCGACCCCGGCGTCCTGGTGAACTCCGGACAGTTCAACGGCATGCCCAACGAGGCCGCCAAGCAGGCCATCGTGGACCACCTGGGCGAGCAGAACCTGGGCAAGCCGGCCATCAACTACCGGCTGCGCGACTGGAACATCTCCCGCCAGCGCTACTGGGGCGCGCCCATCCCGGTGCTCTACTGCGACAAGTGCGGGGTGGTGCCCGTGCCGGAAAGCGAGCTGCCCGTGGTCCTGCCCGAAGACGCGGTCATGCGCGAGGACGGCTCGCCCCTGCCGCACATGAAGTCCTTCGTGGAGGCCGCCTGCCCGCGCTGCGGCGGCCCGGCCCGGCGCGAGACCGACACCATGGACACCTTCGTGGAGAGCTCCTGGTACTTCCAGCGCTACACCTCGGCCCGCAAGACCGACGGGCCCTTCGATCCCGTGGAGCTGGACTACTGGTGCCCGGTGGACCTCTACATCGGCGGCATCGAGCACGCCATCCTGCACCTGCTCTACGCCCGCTTCTTCACCAAGCTGCTGCGCGACGAGGGCTGGGTGCGCCACGACGAGCCCTTCCAGCGCCTGCTCACCCAGGGCATGGTCACCCTGGGCGGCTCCAAGATGAGCAAGAGCAAGGGCAACGTGGTGGACCCCGGCTCCATGATCGCGCGCTACGGGGCCGACACCGTGCGGCTCTTCATCCTTTTCGCCGCCCCGCCGGAAAAGGAGCTGGAGTGGAGCGAAAACGGCATCGAGGGGGCCTCGCGCTTCCTGGGCCGCCTCTGGCGTCTGGCCGAGGAGCTCCAGGACCGGCTGGTCTGCGTGCTGCCCTGCGCCGCCCCGGCCGAGACCGAAAAGGCCCTGGCCGACCTGCGCCGCAAGGAGCACGACACCGTGCGCCGCGTCACCCGCTCCATCGAGAACAGCTTCCAGTTCAACACGGCCATCGCCGCCATCATGGAGCTCATCAACGAGATCTACCAGACCAAGGAGAAGGCCGGGGGCTCCGACGCGGCCAACTGCCAGCTCTCCTCCGCCCTGGCCACGGCCGTGACCCTGCTCTCGCCCATGGCCCCGCACGTCTGCGAGGAGATCTGGTCGGTCATCGGCCACGGCACCCCCCTGGCCGGGATGCCCTGGCCCGAATACGACCCCGAGGCCCTGCGCACCGACGAGGTGGAGGTGGTCTGCCAGGTCTGCGGCAAGGTGCGCGGCAAGATGACCCTGCCCGCCGGGGCCGACGAGGCCACGGCCAAGGCCGCGGCCCTGGCCGTGGAGAACGTGGCCCGGCACCTGGAGGGCAAGACCGTGGTCAAGGTCATCGTCATCCCGGACAAGCTCGTGAACATCGTGGCCCGCTAGCCGCGCCGCCCAACCCGAGGGAGGTCCCCCATGCGCCGCGTTCCCCCGCCCTTCCCGGCCCTGCCGGTCCTGCTGGGGCTGGCGCTGTGCCTGGGGCTCTCGGCCTGCGGCTACTCCCTGGCCTCGCGCGGGCCCTCGGCCCTGAAGGACAACCAGCGCAAGCTCTACCTGGTGAGCGTGGAGAACCCCAGCCTGGACACCTGGGTGGGCCCGGAGCTGCGCTCCCGCCTGCGCGACGAGATCAACAACCGCCACGTGGCCCGCTGGACCGAGCGCAGCAACGCCCAGGGCCTGGTGGAGGTGGTCATCGACCGCTTCACCACCTCGGAGACCACGGTGACGGGCGAGTCCGACCAGTCCCTGCGCTACGCCGCCTCCATCTCCGTGAGCATGCACATCGTCTCGCCCCTGGACGGCTCGGTCCTCTGGAGCTCCGGCAGCGTGGGCGCGAGCGAGAGCTTCTACGGCAAGGACGCGGCCAGCGCCCGCGAGCGCGTGGTGCGCCTGGCCGTGGAGCGCATGGTGGACCGGCTCTCGGAGAACTATTGATCCCCCGGGGAGCCCGCCGACCATGACCGCCGCCCGGCCCGCCGCCCGATCCGCCGCCCCCGCCGCCCACCGGCACTTCCTGGTCTGCCCGGACGCCGAGCTCCTGGCCCGGCGCGTGGCGGACCTGGCCGCGCCCGGGGCCGAGCGCAAGGTCTTCTGGGCCGACGCCGAGCCGCCCCTGCCCGACGCCTTCTGGCAGCACCTGACCATCAAGGACCTCTTCGCCACCCCCAAGACCCTGGTGCTGCGCCGGGCCCAGCTGCTGCGCGCCGAGCACTGGGACAAGCTCGACGCCGCGGCCCGGACCCAGGCCTCCACCGCCACCCTGTGCCTGTGCCTGGAGGGGGCCTGGACCAAGAAGACCCCGCCCGTGCCCCAGGTGGTCACCCGCCGGGGCATCTTCCAGCAGGCCGAACGGGAGGGCGCGGTCTGGACCTCGCCCGGGCTCACCCGCCAGGGCATGGCCGCCTTCGTGCGCGAGCACCTGGCCGCCGCCGGGGTGACGGCCGGGCCCGAGGCCCTGCGCGCCGTGGCCGAGGCCCTGCCCCTGGACGCCCGCCAGGCCCGGCTGGAGCTGGACAAGCTCGTCCTGGCCGCCGAGGTGGACGCGGCCACAGGCGAAGGGCGGGCGGCCCCGGAGCTGACCCCGGCCCACGCCGACCTCATCCCGCCCCACGAGGAGATGGACTTCTTCGCCTTTCTGGACGCCCTGGCCTCGGGCCGGGCCGAGGCGGTCTGGACCCGGGTCCTGGCCGACCACCTGCGCCCGTCCAAGGACAAGATGCTCTTCCCCCTGCTCTCGGCCGTGGCGCGCGAGGGCCGCGTGCTGGGCTGCATCCTGGCCGGGGAGGCGCAGGCCGCGCGCCTGCCCGGCTTCGTCATGAACCGCAAGGTGGACCTGGCCCGCCGCCTGGGCCGCCGCGGGGTGGCCCGGCTCTTCGACCTGGCCCTGGAGGCCGAGCTGGGGGTCAAGAGCGGCCAGCGCCGCCCGGAGCAGGCCCTGGAGATGCTGGCCGCCGGGCTCATGCGGCTCTACGCCGGCCGGGCCTGAGCCCCGGCCCGCGCCCCGCTCACTGCATTGACCTGCCCCCCGGGCGGTGGCATCCTGCCGGGATCATGGCTCCCCCCGACACGCCGACCAAGCCCCGGGCCCAGCCCCACTACCTGGGCCACCGCCAGCGCCTGCGCGAGCGCCTGGCCGCGGACTCCCGCGCCCTGGCCGACTACGAGCTGCTGGAGCTGCTCCTGGCCCAGACCCTGACCCGCTGCGACACCAAGCCCCTGGCCAAGGACCTGCTGGCCCGCTTCGGCAACCTCTCCGGGGTGCTCCGCGCCCCGCAGGACCAGCTCACCGCCGTGCCCGGGTTCGGCCCGGCCCTGGCCGCGGCCTGGGGCCTGTACGCCGAGCTCTTCGCACGGCTGGGCGAGATGCCGGTGCGGCGGCGCGAGGTCCTCTCCGACGCCTGCATCGTGGCCGAGGCCGCCAAGGCCCGGTTCGGGGCCGAGCGCTGCGAGGAATTCTGGGTGGCCCTGCTGGACAACAAGAACCGCACCCTGGCCTGGGAGCGGATCAGCCGCGGCACCGTGGACCAGACCGTGGTCTTCCCGCGCGAGGTCCTGGCCCTGGCCCTGCGCCACCAAGCCTCGGGCCTCATCCTGGTGCACAACCACCCGGGCGGAGATCCCACCCCCTCGCGCGAGGACCTGGCCCTCACCGAGCGCATCCGGCGCAGCGCCGAGGAGCTCGGCCTGCGCGTGCTGGACCACTTGGTGGTCACGGACGCCGGACACTACAGCTTCAACGAACACGGGCTGCTCTGAGGCCCGAAAGCCAAGGAGGGCCACATGCCCGAGCCGCAACTGCACGCCGTGGTCACCGGCAAGGTCCAGGGGGTCTACTTCCGCGCCTGGACCCGCGACGCCGCCCTGTCCCTGGGGCTGACGGGCTGGGTGCGCAACCTGCCCGACGGCAACGTGGAGACCGTGGCCCTGGGCCCGGCCGAGGTCCTGGAGCGCTTCCGGGCCATGCTCCGCCAGGGGCCGCCCCTGGCCCGGGTGGGGCAGGTGCTGGAGCTGCCGCCCCTGCCGGCCGAGACCGAGCCCCCGCTCACCGGCTTCGAGATCCGGCGCTGATCCCCCCTTGCCAACGGCGAAACCGAACTTATATGGAGTAATTGCCCCGACGCCCCCTGCGCCGTGAGGGCGACCGCCAACGACCCCAACACGAGGCCCAGACGAGGACCGATCCGTGAGCAAAAAGAAAAAATCCCCCATCCGCCCCCGCCCGGTGGCCCGACGAGCCCCGCGCAGCGCCGCCCCGGCCGAGGAGGCCAAGGCCCGCACCGCGGAGCAGGAGCCCCGCGTCCTCGACGCCGGACCCGGCGAGCCCCGCCCGGAGACCACGGACATCCCCTCCGTGCTCCCGGTGCTCCCGGTGCGCGACATCGTGGTCTTCAACTACATGATCCTGCCCCTGTTCGTGGGCCGGGACAAATCCGTCAAGGCCGTGGACGCCGCCCTGGCCAAGGACCGCCACATCCTCATCCTCACCCAGCAGGACGAGGGCGTGGAGGAGCCCAGCCCCGAGCAGATGTACCAGACCGGCACCGTGGCCATGATCATGCGCATGCTCAAGCTGCCCGACGGGCGGCTCAAGGTGCTGGTCCAGGGCCTGGCCCGCGCCCGGGTGGAGCGCTTCGTCACCTCGGACCCCTTCCACCAGGCCCAGGTGGAGGTCCTGCACGAGCCCACGGACCTCAAGCCCGACACCGAGCTGGAGGCGCTCATGCGCTCCGCCCGCGAGCAGAGCGAGAAGATCCTCACCCTGCGCGGCATCTCCACCGCGGACATCATGGGCGTGCTGAATTCGGTCGAGGAGCCCGGCCGCCTGGCCGACCTGGTGGCCTCCAACCTGCGCATGCCCGTGGCCGACGCCCAGAAGATCCTGGAGACCGCGGACCCCGTCCACCGCCTGGAGCTGGTCAGCACCCAGCTCATGAAGGAGGTGGAGGTGGCCAGCATGCAGAACAAGATCCAGTCCATGGCCAAAGAGGGCATGGACAAGGCCCAGCGCGACTTCTTCCTCCGCGAGCAGATGAAGGCCATCAAGCGCGAGCTGGGCGACGACGGCAGCGAGTCCGAGGAGATGGACCAGCTGCGCGAGCAGATCGAGCGCGCCGGCATGCCCAAGGACGTCAAGGCCGAGGCCCTCAAGCAGCTCTCGCGCCTGGAGGCCATGCACGCCGAGAGCTCCGAGGCCACGGTGGTGCGCACCTACCTGGACTGGATGGTGGAGCTGCCCTGGAAAAAGCTCTCCCGCGACCGCCTGAACATCAAGAAGGCCGAGGAGATCCTCAACCGGGACCACTACGACCTGGCCAAGGTCAAGGACCGCATCCTCGAATACCTCTCGGTGCGCAAGCTCAACCCCAAGATGAAGGGCCCCATCCTCTGCTTCGTGGGCCCGCCCGGCGTGGGCAAGACCAGCCTGGGCCGCTCCATCGCGCGCGCCCTGGGCCGCAAGTTCCACCGCATGAGCCTGGGCGGCATGCGCGACGAGGCCGAGATCCGCGGCCACCGGCGGACCTACATCGGGTCCATGCCCGGCCGCATCATCCAGGCCATCAAGCAGTGCGGCACCAAGAACCCGGTCATCATGCTGGACGAGATCGACAAGCTCGGCGCGGACTTCCGCGGCGACCCGTCGTCGGCGCTGCTGGAGGTCCTGGACCCGGAGCAGAACTTCTCCTTCACGGACCACTACCTGAACGTGCCCTTCGACCTCTCCAAGGTCATGTTCATCTGCACCTCCAACCAGCTGGACACCATCCCCCAGCCCCTGCTCGACCGCATGGAGGTCATCCGCATCCCCGGCTACACCGAGCAGGAGAAGCTGGAGATCGTCAAACGCTACATCGTGCCCCGCCAGGCCAAGGAGAACGGCCTCAAGGAGAAGGAGGTCTCCTTCCCCGACGCGGTCATCACCAAGGTCATCCGCGAGTACACGCGCGAGGCGGGCCTGCGCAACGTGGAGCGCGAGATCGGCGGGGTCTGCCGCAAGCTGGCCCGCCGCAAGGCCGAGGGCGAAAAGGGCCCCTTCAAGGTCACGGTGGCCGCCCTGCACAAGCTGCTCGGCCCGCCCGCCTTCCTGGAGGACGAGAAGGAGCGCGAGCTGCCCCCGGGCGTGGCCCTGGGCCTGGCCTGGACCCCCTACGGCGGCGAGGTGCTGCACGTGGAGGTCACCACCATGCCCGGCAAGGGCAAGCTGGACCTCACCGGCAAGCTCGGCGACGTCATGAAGGAGTCGGCCCAGGCCGCGCTCTCCTTCGCCCGGGCCCACGCCAAGGAATACGGCATCGATCCCAAGTTCAACGAGACCCTGGACATCCACATCCACGTCCCGGCCGGAGCCACCCCCAAGGACGGCCCCTCCGCGGGCGTCACCCTGGTCACGGCCCTGGTCTCGGCCCTGACCGGCACTCCCATCCGGCCCGACCTGGTCATGACCGGCGAGATCAGCCTGCGCGGCCGGGTCCTGCCCGTAGGCGGCATCAAGGAGAAGATCCTGGCCGCCGTGTCCCAGGGCATGAAGACCGCGCTCATCCCGGCCCAGAACCGCAAGGACCTGGAGGAGATCCC
>JBFWIY010000014.1:6076-14479 GCA_050255855.1 Desulfovibrionaceae bacterium | reverse complement strand
CCGTTGGGGTTGGCCAGGCAGACCGGGCTTTCGGAGAGCCGGTTGGTGGTCTTCACCTCGGTGACGCGATCGCCCAGGATGGTCTTGTTGCGGGCGAGGAGTCCGTCGAGGTCCTTTTTGGCGTCGTCGGTGAGGGGGGCGGGCTTGTCCGGGGTCTCGGCGGAGGGGAAGGCGTCGAGTTTGGCCGGGTCGGCGTGTTCGGCCGAGACCAGGGTGAAGTCCTTGTAGACGCGCAGGGCGTCCATGATGAACTCGTCGATGGGCTCGTAGAGGAACAGGACCTCGATGCCTTTCCTGCGGAAGATTTCCAGGTGGGGCGAGAGGTTGAGGGCCTCGCGGCCAGGGCCGTAGAGGTAGTAGATTTCTTTTTGGCCGTCCTTGGCGCGGGCGATGTACTCGTCCAGGGAGGTCAGTTCCAGGTGGTCGGCGTGGATGGAGGAGTTGAAGCGCAGGAGTTCGGCGAAGGTGTCGCGGTTGGTGAAGTCCTGGTACCCGGTCTTGAAGAGTTCGGAGTGGGCGTCCCAGAAGAGCTTGTAGGCGTCGGGGGCGTCCTTGGCCAGGCGGGCGAGTTCGGTGAGGACCTGCTTGGTGAGGTGGTTGTGGATCTTGCGGATGAGCAGGTTGTCCTGGAGGGTCTCGCGGGAGATGTTCAGGGGCAGGTCTTCGGTGTCCACCACGCCCTTGAGGAAGCCGAGGTATTGGGGGAGCAGCTCCTTGTTGTCGCGGCCGATGAGCACGCGGCGGACGTAGAGGTCCGGGCCGAACTTGTCGCGTTCCAGGCCGAGGAGGTCGGCCGGGTGTTTGGGCACGAAGAGCAGGGCGTTGTACTGGACCGGGGCGTCCACGCTGGTGTGGATGACGTGCAGGGGCTCATCGTCGTCGTAGGTCAGGAAGGTGTAGAATTCGTTGTACTGTTCCTTCTTGATCTGGAACTTGGGTTCGCGCCACAGGGCGGGCACGGTGTTGACGCGCTCCTCGCCCACGAAGATGGGGTAGGCCAGGAAGTTGGAGTGGCGTTTGAGGATGCGCTTCAGGGTGTCGGGGTCGGCGAACTGGGCGGCCAGGTCGGGCTTGAGTTTGGCGGTGATGGTGGTGCCGCGCGGGGTGTCGGCCGGGGCCTCGGCGATGGCGTAGGACCCCTTGCCGTCGGAGGTCCAGGTGAGGGCTTCGGCCTCGCCGCCCTCGGGGGCGGTGGCGGAGCGGGTGGTGACGGTGACTTCGTCGGCCACCATGTACACGGAGTAGAAGCCCACGCCGAAGCGGCCGATGAGGGAGTCCAGGGACTCCTTGCCCTCGGCGGCGCGGCGGGCGAATTCGGCGGATCCGGAGTGGGCGATGGTGCCGAGGTTTTCGCGCAGTTCGTCGCGGGTCATGCCCACGCCGTTGTCGGCCACGGTGACGGCGCCCGCGTCCTTGTCGGCGCTGACGTGGATCTCCAGGGGGGCCTGGTCCTCGGCCTGGACCAGGCCGTGCTCGTAACGGTATTTGTCCAGGGCGTCCGAGGCGTTGGAGACCAGTTCGCGCAGGAAGATCTCTTTGTTGGTGTACAGGGAGTGGACCAGGATCTCCAGGAGCTGGTTGACCTCGGCCTTGAAGGAGTAGGTGTTTTTCTTGGACATGGCGTGTGCTCCGTAGGGCATGACGCCGGGCCCCGGGGTCGGGCCCGGGGGGCGGCGGACGGTTGATGCGGATGGTTCCGCGGCCCCTGGGGGGGCCTACGGAAGTGTGGGTCAGGTAGTGATTTTTTCGATCTTGTCAAGGAGGTACTTTTCGAGCTCGCGCCGGTCGCGGCGCAGGCGCACGAGTTCGGCCTCCATGACCTCGATCTTTTCCTTGAGCTTGGTGCAGTCGGCCTGGAGCGCGGCCACGGTCTCGGCGTCGGGTCCGGGCAGGGCCGGGGCGTCGCCCCCGGTCATGTCGGACAGGCCGGTCCCGTCGGGCAGAGCCGCGCCGGGGCGCAGGGCCTCGGCCAGGGCGCGGGCCATTTCGCGGCCCACCTCGCGGCTGATGGTCTGGGCCATCTCGCGCACCATGTCCAGGGAGGGGGCGTTGCCGTAGCTTGGGGCGGGTTCCGGGGCGGTGTCCGGGGTGAGGGGGAAGCGTTCGGCCAGGGTCTGCATGACCTCCTGGACCGGGTGTCCGTCGGCCAGCAGGGAGGCGATGGCGGCGAAGACCTCCACGGCCTCGGGGCGGAAGCGTTTCTGTCGGCCGCGGCCCACGCTGGGCAGGTGCTGGGCGAAGCGGTTCTTCCAGTAGTGGACAGTGGATTCGGGCGCGTCGATGCGCCGGGCGATCTCGGCCACGGAGAGCAGCTTGACCTCGGACATGGGGCGGCCTCCCAGGGAGTTGTGGCAGGTTGTTGGAGAGAGAGTACACGCTTCGGGTCCCGGGCACAAGGCCGCCGGGTCGGCGGAGCGGAGATTTTTGCATGGGGATGCGCGGGGGTTCGGCGTCCGTCCGGCGGCGGCCGGGGCGGGCGGGCCGGTCCGGACGCGGGAGGCGGCCGGTTCGGCGGGTCGGACCCGCAACGCCGACCGCAATCATTTTCTCGGGGGAGCAGGCGCGGCCGGAAGATGGTGTGGGGGGCGGCGCGGTCGAAAAATCTCAGGAAAAATTGTTGACACGTTTTTTCCTTTTCACATAAATTGTCCCGAGCAAATTTACCAATTGGAAAATACCGACGTGACCAAACAGCAGAAAGAGCGAAGCGTCCCGCTTCAGCACGCCGAGCCCGGGGTCCCCGCCCCCGGGCCCGGTTCTTCTCCGGCTCCGGCTCCGGCCCCGGCCCCGGCCCGGCCCGACCCCTATACGGACGAGAAGCGCGGCCTGGACCTCCAGGACCGCCGCCTGGCCGCGGCCCTGACCGAGGACGGCCTGCGCTCCGCCGGGCGGCTGGCCGAGGACCTGGGCGTCACCGCCCCCACGGTGCGCTCCCGGCTCAAGGCCCTGCTGGCCGACGGGGCCATGCGCATCGCCGCCCTGGTGAACCCCTCGCGCGTCAAGGGGCTCACCGTGGCCCTGGTGGGCATCAACGTCACCTCCCACCGCGACCTGGGCGACAAGCTGGACCGCATCGCCGCCCTGCCCGCGGTGCACTGGGCCGCCGTGGTCACCGGCCGCTACGACATCCTGGTGGAGGTGGTCCTGTCCGAGGACATCGGCGACCTCTACCGCTTCATGGATCAGGATCTTTCCGGCATCGGAGGCATCGCCTCCAGCGAGACGTTCGTGGTGATGAAGGCCCGGCGCAAATGGCTGCTCCTGCCCTCCGGGGTGCGGGAGCGGCTGGCCCGGGGTTGATGGATACTCCCCGCCGCCCGCGGCGAAGACCCCACAAGGAGACGGACATGATCGTTGGTGTTCCCAAGGAAATCAAGGCTATGGAGAACCGCGTCGCCATGACCCCCGGCGGCGTGGCCACCCTGGTGCGCCAGGGCCACACCGTGCTGGTGGAGGCCGGAGCCGGCCTGGGCAGCGGCCTGACCGACGCCGAATACGAGGCCGCCGGGGCCAAGCTGGTCAGCGCCGCCGAGGCCTGGAAGGCGGGCCTGGTGGTCAAGGTCAAGGAGCCCCTGCACTCCGAGTTCGGCTATCTGAGCAAGGACTCCGTGCTCTTCACCTACCTGCACCTGGCCGCGGACCGCGAGCTCACCGACGCCCTGCTGGCCGCCGGGACCACCAGCGTGGCCTACGAGACCGTGCGCTCCGCCGACGGCAAACTGCCCCTGCTCATCCCCATGAGCGAGGTGGCGGGCCGCATGTCCGTGCAGGTGGGCGCGCATTTTCTGGAGGACCTCCAGGGCGGCCGCGGCGTGCTGCTGGGCGGCGTGCCCGGCGTGCAGCCCGGCAACGTCCTGGTGCTCGGCGCGGGCACCGTGGGCCTGAACGCCGTGCGCGTGGCCGTGGGCATGGGCGCGCGGGTCACGGTCATGGACCTGAGCCACGCCCGCCTGGAGTACGTGGACGACCTGTACCAGGGCCGCGTCACCACCATGACCTCCAACGAGCACAACATCCGCGAGGCCGTGCGCACCGCCGACCTGGTGGTGGGCGCGGTGCTGGTGGTGGGCGCCAAGGCCCCCAAGCTGGTCACCCGCGACATGCTGCCCACCATGCAGCCCGGCTCGGTCATCGTGGACGTGGCCGTGGACCAGGGCGGCTGCGTGGAGACCACCCACGCCACCACCCACGAGAACCCCACCTTCGTGGTGGACGGCGTGGTGCACTACGGCGTGGCCAACATGCCCGGCGCGGTGCCGCGCACCAGCACCTTCGCCCTGGCCGACCAGACCCTGCCCTATGCCCTGCGCCTGGCCGCCAAGGGCCTGGACGCCCTGCGCGCCGACCCGGGCCTGGCCCTGGGCCTGAACACCTTCCAGGGCAAGCTCACCTGCCCGGCGGTGGGCGAGGCCTTCGGCCTGCCCTGCTGCACCCCGGCCGAGGCCCTGGCCTAAGTCCGGCCCCGATCCGGCGGCATTCCCGCCCCGTTGGGCCCCGGAGGTTCGCCTCCGGGGCCTTTTTCATGTCGGCTGCGGCATAATATCAAGTTTCTTTACATCGGGGCGGTAGGCGGGCATATTCTGTCCCTATGTGCATAATCGGCTCCGCAGACCTGCGGGCCGCAACCCAGGAGGATGATGTATGAGGAAATTGCGTGCGTCGATGATGCTGTTGCTGGCGCTCGTCCTGGTGGGCTTCGCCGCCCAGGCCCCGGCCGAGGAGCTGATGATGGCCACCACCACCAGCACGGACAACACCGGGCTGCTGGACTACCTGGCCCCGCATTTCGCCAAGGACACGGGCGTCACCCTGAAATGGACCGCCACCGGCACGGGCAAGGCCCTGAAGCTGGGCGAGACCTGCGACGTGGACGTGCTGCTGGTCCACGCCCCGGCCGCGGAGCAGAAGTTCCTGGCCGACGGCTTCGGCGACACCCGCGTGGAGGTCATGTACAACGACTTCGTCATCGCCGGTCCCGTGGCGGACCCGGCGGGGGCCAAGGGCCACGACGCCGTGGCCGGCCTCAAGGCCATCGCCGCCAAGGGCGCGGTCTTCGTGAGCCGCGGCGACGACTCCGGCACCCACAAGATGGAGAAGGGCCTCTGGGCCAAGGCCGGTCTGGCCGTGCCCGACAAGGACCCCTGGTACGTCTCCGCCGGGCAGGGCATGCTGGCCTGCCTGACCCTGGCCGCCGAAAAGGGCGGCTACGTGCTCACCGACCGCGGCACCTGGATCACCTATGAGGTGGGCCAGGGCGGCAAGGCCCCGCTGGCCGTCCTGGTGGAGGGCGATCCGCTGCTCTTCAACCAGTACAGCGTCCTGACCCTGAACAAGACCAAGTGCCCCAACGTGAAGCACGACCTGGCCAAGAAGTTCAGCGACTGGATGGCGAGCAAGTCCACCCAGAAGCTCATCGGGGACTTCAAGCTCCAGGGCAAGGCCCTGTTCACCCCCAACGCCAAGTAATCCGACCCGGCCCGGCCCCCGCCGCAGGGCGGGGGCCGGGTCGACCCGGCGCAATCCATGGATTTTCTGTATGAGGGCCTGATCCAGGCCTGGCGGCTGCTGATCTCCGGCGACCCGGAGACCTATTCGGCCGTGCGGGCCACCCTGGTGGTCTCTTTCTGGGGACTCTCGGCCGCCCTGTTGCTGGGCATCCCCCTGGGCTTCGCCTTGGGGTTCGGCCGGTTCCGGGGCCGCCGGGCCCTGCGCGTGGCGGTGGAGACCCTGCTCTCCCTGCCCACGGTGGTCATCGGCCTCATCGTCTTCGCCCTGCTCTCCCGGCGCGGGCCCCTGGGCGGGCTGGACCTGCTCTTCACCCTGGGGGGCGTGTCGGCGGGCCTGGCCCTGCTCGGCCTGCCCATCGTGGCGGCCATGACCGCCACCGCGGTGGAGGGGCTGGAGGCCCGGGTGGCCGACACCCTGCTCACCCTGGGGGCCAACCGCCGCCAGCTGGCCCTGTCCAGCCTGTACGAGGCGCGCCACCCCATCCTGCTGGCCGGGATCACCGCCTTCGGCCGCATCGCCTCCGAGGTGGGCATCGCCATGATGGTGGGCGGCAACATCAAGTGGCACACCCGCACCATCACCACGGCCATCGCCCTGGAGACGGGCAAGGGCGAGTTCGCCCAGGGCGTGGCCCTGGGGCTGGTGCTCCTGGCCATCGCCTTCGTAGTCACCCTGGGGGCGGCCTGGCTCAAGCGTCGGAGCGGCCCATGAGCGCGATCCCCCTGTACGAGCTTTCCGGCATCGAGCATGCCTGGGGCGGGGCCGGGCGGCCCGCCCTGCGCCTGGAGCGCCTGGTCCTGGCCCCGGGGGAGGCCCTGGGTCTCACCGGGCCCAACGGTTCGGGCAAGAGCACGCTGCTGCGCATCCTGGCTTTTCTCACGGCCCCGGACCGGGGCGAAGTGCGTTTCGACGGGACGCCCGTGGCCGACGAGGCCCGGCGCGCGGCCCTGCGCCGCGAGGTGACGCTCCTGCTCCAGGAGCCGCGCCTGCTGCGCCGCAAGGTCTTCGACAACGTGGCCTACGGCCTGCGGGTGCGCGGCGAGCGCCGCGGCCTGGCCGACCGGGTGGCCGGGGCGCTCACCCGGGTGGGGCTCGCGCCGGAGCGTTTCGCCCGGCGCTGGTGGTACGAGCTCTCCGGGGGCGAGGCCCAGCGCGTGGCCCTGGCGGCCCGGCTGGTGCTGCGGCCCCGGGTGCTGCTGCTGGACGAGCCCACGGCCAGCCTGGACGCGGCCTCGGCCGTGCGCATCATGGACGCCATCCACGAGGAGCAGTCGAGCCGCGGGGTGGCCCTGGTGGTGGCCAGCCACGACCGGGCCTGGCTCGACCGCCTGGGGGCGCGCCGTCTGGAGCTTTCCGGGGAGTGGGGCGGAGCGGGCGCTCCGGAGGCCTAGCCCGGGCTTTCGCCGGGGGCGTCCCGGCCCTCCGGCCGGGCCGGGGCGATGCCCTCCAGCACCCGGGCCAGATCGGCGGCGTCCACGGGCTTGGCCACGTAGCCGTCCATGCCCGAGGCCAGCAGCCGTTCGCGGTCCCCGGGCATGGCGTGGGCGGTCATGGCGATGACCGGCACCTGAGCCCGCGGCCCCAGGCCGGACATGCGGCGCAGGGCCGCCGTGGTCTCCACCCCGCTCAGCCCCGGCATCTGCACGTCCATGAGCACGGCGTCGAAGGGCTCGGCCTTGATGGCCTCCAGGGCCCGGGAGCCGTTCTCCACGGCCAGGACCGAGTGGCCCATCTTCTCCAGCAGG
This sequence comes from Desulfovibrionaceae bacterium, assembly GCA_050255855.1. Classification (GTDB taxonomy): domain Bacteria; phylum Desulfobacterota; class Desulfovibrionia; order Desulfovibrionales; family Desulfovibrionaceae. Next base: position 7,226 of record JBFWIY010000014.1, on the reverse strand, counting down.
CGGGTGGCCGCCACCCGGTTGGTCCGGTCGTCCTCGGCCAGGAGCAGGCGCAGGGGCTGGTCCGCGCGCTGCACCCGCGCGCGTCCCGTCCGGGGCTCGGGCCGGGGCGCGGCGTGGTCCACGGCCAGCTCCAGGGCCAGGTACACGGTGGTGCCCCGGCCCGGGACGGAGTCCACGGACAGGCCGCCGCCCATGAGCTCGGCCAGGCGGCGCGAGATGGTCAGGCCCAGGCCAGCGCCCTGGTGGCGGCGGGAAAACGAGCCGTCCACCTGGGTGAAGGGCATGAAGATGCGGTCCAGGGCCTCGTCCGGGATGCCGATGCCCGTGTCGGACACGGTGAAGAGCAGGCGGACCGGGTCCTCGTCCGGGGTGGAGAGGGCGCTGATGTCCAGGCGCACCTCGCCCCGGTCCGTGAACTTCATGGCGTTGGCCACCAGGTTGAAGAGCACCTGGCGGATGCGTCCCACGTCGCCCACCAGGCACGTCGGCAGGGCCGGGTCGGTGTGGATGCGCAGGTCCAGGCCCTTTTCCCGGCTCTGCTGGCCGAAGGTCTCGCCCACGGCGTCCGCCAGCTCCCGCAGGGCGAAGGGCTCCCGCACGATGGCCAGCCGCCCGGCCTCCAGGCGCGAGAGGTCCAGGATGTCGGAGAGCAGGGCCGTGAGCCGCGCGCCGGAGCGCAGGGCGATGCCGGTGTATTCGCGCTGCTCCTCGGTCTGGTCCGTGCCCTCCAGCAGCTGCATCATGCCCATGAGCCCGTTGAGGGGGGTGCGGATCTCGTGGCTCATGTTGGCCAGGAACTCGCTCTTGCTGCGGTTGGCGGCCTCGGCCAGCTCCTTGGCCTCGGCCATGGCCCGCTCGGCGGCCCGGCGCTCGGTGATGTCCGTGAACATGCCGAAGGACCCGGTGAAGCGGCCCGCGGCGTCCAGCAGGGGCGTGGCGGACACGATGGTCCAGACCTCGCCGCCGTCCTTGCGCCGGAAGCGGTGCTCGTAGCGCTCGGACCGTCCGGCGTGGCGGTGGACCAGGCGCTCGCGCAGGGTCTCCAGGTCCTCGGGAAAGGCGAAGTCCTCCACCGGGCGGCCGACCATCTCCGCCTGGTCGTAGCCGATCATGTCCGCCAGGGTGGAGTTGACGAAGGCGGTCCGGTGCC
>JBFWIY010000014.1:0-5976 GCA_050255855.1 Desulfovibrionaceae bacterium | reverse complement strand
CCAGCATGGCCACGTGGGTGATGAGGCCCAGGAGGAGCAGGGTGGAGGCGGAGGTGTCGCGCTCCCAGGGGCGGCAGTAGCGGTGGAAGAGCAGCCCGACGCCGCCCGAGGCCAGCATGACCAGGGCCCCGGTGAAGGCGCCCACGCCGCCCTGGATCAGGCGGAACCACACGCTGATGGCGCAGGCCAGGGCCGTGGCCGCCGGGCCGAAGAACAGCCCGCACAGGCTGAGCATCACCGAGCGGCCGTCGAAGATGAGCCCCGGGCCCAGGGTCAGGGGCCGGAGCATGCCCAGCACCGCGGCCGAGCCGAAGACCAGCCCGAGGAGCAGCACGCCCAGGCGCGGCCGGTCCCGGGTGCGGTCGGCCACGAACCCGGCGATGAGGCTCAGGGCCACGAGCAGGGCCAGGTTCTGGATGAGGTCGATGAAGATCACGTGGTTCCCCTTGGTCCGCGGCCGGCCCTCGCTTCGGAGCGCTCGCCGGGATTGGAGCAGCCTAGCACCCCCCATGGATCGTGGGCAAGAAATATGACGGGCGCGCGCCCGGGGGCCGGGGGGCGGGAATTCCGGGCCGGGCGGCGCGCCCGCTTGTCAGGCGTCCCGCGAATGATTACCGTGGCTGCATGTCCAAACCTTTTGATCCGGATCTGCTCTACGTGGAGTGCGCCCAGTGCGGCCTGCCCATCCTCTGGAAGTCAGGCCAGACGGCACGGATCCTGGCCCAGGCGGGCATCGACCTCGCCGCCCTGGACGAGCGCTGCATGCTGCTCTCCCAGGGATGCCCGGCCTGCCACCCGGAGGAGAGCGAGTTCACCACGCAGGTGGTGCGCCTGGCCAAGGCGCGCGACACCGAGTCCCGCCCCGGCAAGGGCGCGGACTGATCCCCGGCCGGGGCCCCGCCCATGCTGCGCATGCTCGCCGTTGACGACGACCGGGTGGTGCAGCGGTACCTCACGGCGCTGCTCGCCCCGCACGGCCGCGTGGACCTGGCCGCGGACGGCGACGAGGCCGTGGCCTGCGTGCGCCGGGCCCGGGAGGCGGGCGCGCCTTACGACCTGGTGGTCATGGACATCATGATGCCGGGCCTGGACGGCCTGAGCGCCACCCTGGCCATCCGGGAGCAGGAGCGGGCGCAGGGGGCCCGGCCCGTGCGCATCGTCGTGCTTTCCTGCCTGGGCGATCCGGAGCACATGCTCCGCGCCCAGTACGAGTGCGGCGCGGACGCCTATCTCACCAAGCCCCTGGAGGCCGCCACCCTGGCCGAGTCCCTGGCGGGGCTCGGGCTGGCCGCCAATCCCCTTGATGCGCTGGACGAATTGGACGAATTGGACGAGCCGGATGGGCCGGACGACCCGGCCCGCCGGGCCGAAGGGACGGCCGCGCCGTGACCGACGCCGCCCTGCCCCGGGCCTTTCTGGGCATCGCCGAGGGCAAGGTCTGCAGCCGGCCCATGCAGGTGCAGACCCTGCTCGGGTCCTGCGTGGCCGTGACCCTGCACTGCCGGGCCCTGCGCTGCGGGTCCATCTTCCACGCCCTGCTCCCCGTGGCCGAGGAGTACGCGCGCGACCCCGAGCGACGGCGGCGCGAGATCTACCGCTACGTGGACACCGCGGTGCGGGCCACCCTGGACGCCATGTGCGGGCTGGGGGCGCGCCGCGCCACCCTGGAGGCCAAGGTCTTCGGCGGGGCCTGCGCCCTGGTGGACGAACGGGTGGGGGTGGGGCTGAAGAACGTGCGCACCGCCTTCGAGGCCCTGAACGCGGCCGGGGTGCGCGTGGCCGCCTCCAACGTGGGGGGCGACCGGGGCCGCAAGATCCTCTACTATCCGCACACCGGCGAGGTCTTCGTGAAGATGCTGGCCAAGCCGCCCGCCTCGGCCGGGTCGGGCGAGGGGCCCATCGCGATCTGAGCCGGGGTCGCCCCCCGTTCCGTGCTTCCCCGTCTAGCCGCCGATGGCGGACATGCGCGTGGCGCAGACGTCGCCCTGGCTGCGGCGCTGCAACAGCTCGTAGCCCACGGGCTTGCGCTTGAGCGCCCGGCGGAGGATGCGCGTCAGGGCCGCGTCGTCCAGGTGCGGGTTGCGCAGGGCCGGGCGCAGGCGGAAGGACCGCTCCGAGAACAGGCAGGGCCGCAGCCGCCCGTCCGCCGTGATGCGGATGCGGTTGCAGCTCAGGCAGAAGTGGTCGCTCATGGGGGAGATGACCCCGAGCCGCCCGGGCCCGCCGTCGATGGCGAAGACCCGCGCCGGTCCGGCGTCCACGCCCTCGCGCGGCGTCTCCGTGAGCTCCGCCAGCTTGCGCGCCTCGTCCAGGACCTCCTTGGCGGTCCAGAGGCTCGACTCGCTCCAGCGCTCGCCGCAGCCCATGGGCATGAACTCGATGAGCCGGAACTCCAGGGCGCGCGTGCGGGCGAAGTCCAGGAAGTCGGGCAGCTCGTCGTCGTTGACCCCCTTCAGGGCCACGGCGTTCACCTTCACCATGAGCCCGGCGGCCTGGCAGGCGTCGATGCAGGCCAGGACCTCGTGGAAGAGGTCGCGGCCGGTGATCTTGGCGAAGCGTTCCGGGTGCAGGGTGTCCAGGGAGATGTTCACCCGCCGGAGCCCGGCCCGCGCCAGGGCCTCCACGTGGGGGCGCATGAGGGTGGCGTTGGTGGTCAGGCGCACGTCCAGGTCCGGGTGGCGGGCCATGACCTGGGCCACGAACTCCGCGAAGTCCTTGCGGGCGAAGGGCTCGCCCCCGGTGAAGCGGACCTTGTTCACCCCCAGGGGGCGCACCACGTCCACCATGCGGAGCAGCTCCTCGTAGCGCAGGATGAGCGGGTGGGGCACGAAGGGGGCCTCGCGCACGGCGCAATAGGCGCAGGCCAGGTTGCAGCGGTCCGTCACGGACAGCCGCAGGTAGTTCACGGTGCGGCCGTGACGGTCGGCCACGGGGCGGACGCCCGCGCGAACCGGGGCGGGATCGGGATTATTGCTCAAGTTTTTCCGCCGCCGCTTCCACCTGGGCCACGAACTCGGCCCGGGCGTCCTTGATCTTCGCGGCCAGGGCCGGATCGCTCAACGCCACGATCTGGGCGGCCAGCCAGGCGGCGTTGCGCGCGCCGACCTTGTCCAGGGCCAGGGTGCCCACCGGGAAGCCCGGGGGCATCTGCACCGTGGCCAGCAGGGCGTCCATGCCGCCCAGGGGCGAGGCGCAGAGCGGCACGCCGAGCACGGGTTTGGTGGTCTTGGCGGCCACGGCCCCGGCCAGGTGGGCGGCCAGCCCGGCGGCGCAGATGAACACCTGGCAGCCGTCGTCCTCCAGCTCGGCCACCAGCCGGGCGGTGCGCTCCGGGGTGCGGTGGGCCGAGGTGATGGTGAAGTGGTAGTCCACGCCGAGCTTCTTGAGCACGTCGGCGCAGGGGCGCATCTTCTCCTCGTCGGAGGCGCTGCCCATGAAGATGGCGACCTTGGGCATGGTCATTCTCCCAGCCGCTTGAGGCCCTTGTCCCCGATGTCGCGGCGATGGTAGCTGTTCTCGAAGGAGATCTTGTCCACGGCGCGGTAGGCGCGGGCCTTGGCGTCGGCCAGGCCGTCGCCCAGGGCGGTGACGCAGAGCACGCGGCCGCCGGTGGTCAGGAGCCGGCCGTCCTGCTCCTGGGCCCCGGCCACGAAGACCTTCACGTCGGCCTCGCTCTCGGCCTCGGGGATGCCGGTGATGGGCTTGCCCTTTTCGTAGCCGCCCGGGTACCCGCCCGAGGCCATGACCACGCCGATGGCGGTCTTGGGGGTGCACTTGACCTCGATCCGGTCCAGGGTCCCGTCCACGCAGGCCAGCATGATCTCGGCCAGGTCGGTCTCCAGGCGCATGAGCAGGGGCTGGCACTCCGGGTCGCCGAAGCGCACGTTGTACTCCAGCACCGAGGGGCCGTCCGGGGTGAACATGAGCCCGGCGTAGAGCATGCCCACGAAGGGATAGCCCTTGGCGGCCAGGTACTTGAGGATGGGCTCGATGACCAGCTTGGCCATCTCCCGGTAGCGCGCCTCGGGCAGGACCGGGGCCGGGGAGTAGGCCCCCATGCCGCCGGTGTTGGGGCCGGTGTCGCCCTCGCCCACGGGCTTGTGGTCCTGGGCCGAGGGGAGCAGGGCGTAGTGCACGCCGTCGCAGAAGGCCAGGAACGAGGCCTCCTCGCCGGAGAGACACTCCTCCACCACCACGCGCTCGCCCGCCGCCCCGAAGATGCGCTTCTCCATCATGGCGTTGAGGGCGAACACGGCGGCCTCTTCGGTCTTGGCCACGATGACGCCCTTGCCCGCGGCCAGGCCGTCGGCCTTGACCACGATGGGCGCGCCGCGGTTCTCCACAAAGGCCTTGGCGCGCTCGAACTCGTCGAAGACCTGGAAGGGCGCGGTGGGCACCCCGGCGTCGTGCATGGTGGTCTTGGAAAAGGCCTTGGAGCCTTCGAGGTTGGCCGCATAGGCGCAGGGGCCGAAGCAGCGGATGCCCTCGCGCTTGAGCGCGTCGGCCAGGCCGAGCACCAGGGGCAGCTCCGGTCCGGCCACCACCAGGTCGATCTGCTTTTCCTTGGCGAAGTGCACCAGGGCGGGCAGGTCGTCGTCCTTGATGGGGACGTTGACGCCCTCGGTGGCGGTGCCGCCGTTGCCCGGGGCGATGTAGAGCTCGTCCACCAGGGGGGACTGCCTCAGCTTCCAGCTCAGGGCATGCTCCCGGCCGCCCGAGCCCACGATGAGTACCTTCATGCCGATCCTCCTGCGGGGAAATGCGTCGGCCAGCTTAGGGGAAAGGCGCGGGGATGACAAGGCGGCCGGGCCGCGGGGCGGGGCTCTGCCGCCGTCCGCGCCCCGGCCCTTGCGCCACCCCCTGTCAAGCGTCCATTCGGCCGCAATCCATGCCCCCCGGCCCGCATTCTCTTCCCCCGCCCAAACCCTGTGTTAGCCTCCGGGCAAATGCGGGGCGATATGCGTTCCGCGTTGTGCCGCGAAACAAATGGAGGTAGTCATGGGTGGGAAGAAGGCCTGGGCGGTGTTCGAGGACGGGCGGGTGATGGCGCTGGATCAGGCACGACCCGCGCCCCGGAATTTCCCGGCGGAATGGGGAGACTTTTTCGTGATGCGGAGCGATGCGCGGCCCGCCGGGGTCCGGCCCGGCATTCCCCAGCCCGGGCCCGCCGGGTTCGCTCCCAAGGATGCCGGGGGCGCTTTCCAGGACGCCGGACGCCCTGACGCCGCCCTGGCCGGGGCCGAGCCCTACGCCCTGGAGCTGACCCGCGACGAGGTCGAGGTCACCCGCACCGACCGCCCAAGCCATCATCCCGGTCGTCCCAACCGCCGCATCGCGGAGGCCCGAAGCCGTGGTCCGGTCCGGGACACGGCCGAACGCATCATCCAGCGCCGGGAGCGCTCCCCGCGCGGCGGCCAGACCCGCGCCTTTCAGTACGACGCCGCCGGGCGGCTGAGCCGGGTGTTCTACGACGGCGGCCTGGCCGAGTCCTACCAGTACGACGCCCAGGGCCGCCGCGAACGCGAAGGCAACGGCCGCCGGGGCTTTCTGGAGCGCCGCTACTTCTACGGCCCGGACAACCGGCTGCTCATGACCCGCAGCGGCCTGGCCTGCGCCGGCTACGAGCACGACCCGGCCGGGTTCCGCTCGGCCAAGACCGAGATGGGCGTGACCGGCACGAACCAGCCCGAGCGCGCCACCCGCTACCGCTACGCCCCGGACGGCCGCCTGCTGGCCGTCCTGCTCCCGGACGGCCGCACGGTGGAGTACACCCACGACGCCCAGGGCCGCCGGGCCGAGAAGCGCATCAACGGCCGCACCATGGAGCACTACGAATGGCTGGACCGCATCCGACCGGCCATGGTCGTGGCCGATGGGGTGAAGATGGAGTTCCTGTACTCCGGGACCCGCCTCCCCGACATGATGGTCCGCGACGGCCGCACTTATCGTCTATATTACGACCAGGTCGGCTCCCTG
>JBFWIY010000013.1:0-14554 GCA_050255855.1 Desulfovibrionaceae bacterium | reverse complement strand
CCTGCCCCTGCTCCTGCCCGCCCTGGCCCGCCACCCCGGCCCCGCGGCCTGGCTCCTGGTCGCCGGGCTGGCCTGGCTCACCCGCGGCCTGCACCTGGACGGCCTGGCCGACGTGCTGGACGGCAGTGCGGCCCATGCCGAGCCCGAGCGTTTCTGGCGCATCGTCAAGGACTCCCACATCGGGGCCTTCGGCGTGATCGGCATGGTCCTCGCCCTGCTCGGCCAGGCCACCCTGCTGACCGACTGCCTGGGGCGGCACCTCTATGGGGCCCTGCCCTTCGCCCTGGCCGCGGGCCGCTGCGCCGCCGTGGTCCTGGCCTGCCTGCGCCGCTCTCTGGCCCGCCCGGGCCTGGGCGGCCTGTTCCTGGCCCAGGCCACCCCGGGCCGCACCATCCTGGTCAGCGCCGCCACCCTGGCCGCCGGGCTCCTGCTCACCTCCCCGGCCGCCACCGCCCTGGCCGCCCTCCTGGCCGCCGCCCCCCTGGCCGCCCTGGCCCGCCTCGCCACCCGGGTCCAGGGCTGCAACGGCGATTTCCTGGGCGCCGCCATCACCACGGCAGAGCTCACCACCCTGCTCGCCATCACCTTGGCGGGGTAGGGGCGAGACGGCGGGAGGCGGGGGAACAGGCCCCGCCCGCGGGATTTCCTGGAGACGGGCCCCGGGGGAACGGCCGCCCGCCCCTCCCGGAGGAACGCCTCCCGCCCCGGCCCCGCCGCGGAACGGCCCCGCCGCGGAACGGCCCCGCCGCGGAACGGCCCCCGCTGCGGAGCGGCCGCCCTGTGCCCCGGCTCGCCCCCCTGCCCCGAAGCGTCGGAAAAATCACGCCCGGCGGGGATTGGAGGTTTATCTGGTATTCCGGCAGGTTGATGAATCCCTGCGGGCAGATTCTTCCCGGCCTCGATCTTGCATAGCCTTCATCGGATTACTTTCATCCGATGAGGGAAACGACCATGCAGACCGATGTGCGCGACACGGAGACCATGTGGGGCCTGGGGTTGACCCGGGATGAGGAACGGCAGATCCGGCAGGGGGTGGGGTCGAGCTTCACCCTGCGGAACATGCCCGACATCTGGACCCCGGAGACCGAGGCCGGACGGCCCGGCGAACCGCCGCACGCCGCCTGGATCCCCTGGCGGGTGTGGAAGACCCTGCCCGAGGAGCGGCGGCAGCACTTCCGCGCCCTGGAGAACACCCAGCGCATCCTCATCCAGGCCGACGACGAGCCCCAGGTGGAGATCGAGCAGGTGCTGGAGGAAGGGTTCCTCACGGTGGTGCGCCAGCCCCTGAGCCGCACCAAGGTGCGGGACGCCCTGCTGCGCGCGCGCGAGGTGGGCACGCTGTACGCCGACATCTTCCGCATGACGCAGGAGATCTTTCTGGAGCGGGAGATGCTCTCCCGCAAGACCGACCAGCTCCTGTTCCTGAACCGGCTGCTCACCGGGGCGGCCTCCACCCTGGAGCCCGCGGCCATCCTGCAGCGGGCCGGGCGGGAGTTGTCGCTCCTGCTGCCGGTGCACCTGGTCATGGCCGCCTTCTGGACGGACGATCCCGGCCGGGCCCCCACCGACCCGCGCGACGCGGACCTCTACCTGCCCCGGCTGGCCGAGCCGGCGGACGAGGCCTGGCGGGACTTTCTGCTGAACCAGGCCGCCGATCTGGCCCACGGGCCGACCGGGACCTACACCCGGCACGTCATCGACGAGAGCGAGGCCCCGAGCGCCCTGACCCCGTCGGACGGGCGGTGCGTGGTGCTGCCGCTGACCGTGGGCGAGCGGGCCTTCGGCTGCCTGGCCCTGCTCTGCGATCCCGACACCCGCCTGGCCAAGGACCAGGTGCAGACCCTCAAGGCCGCGGTGAGCCACCTGGCCCTGGCCCTGAACAACGCCATGCGCTTCACCCGGGTGAAGATCCAGGCCGACCACGACGCCCTGACCCGGATGCCCAACCGCCGGGCCCTGGACGAACGCCTGGCCCACGAGCTGCGCCGCGCCCGGCGCTACGGCAATTCGCTCTCCGTGCTCATGCTGGACCTGGACCATTTCAAGGACATCAACGACCACTACGGCCACGCCATGGGGGACACGGTGCTCTCGGAGGTGGCCGGAATCCTGACGCGCAACCTGCGCACCACGGACTTCGCGGCCCGCTACGGCGGGGAGGAGTTCGTGGTGTTGCTGCCCCACACCGGGCCGGACGACGCCCACATGCTGGCCGAACGCATCCGCGAGCGCATCGAAGGCCGCCGGTTCCGGCACCGGGAGCAGGCCTTCACGGTGACGGCGAGCATCGGGGTCTCGTCCATGGCCCCGGGCACGCTGAGCGGCGAGGCGGACCTGCTGGGCCAGGCCGACCAGGCCCTGTACCGGGCCAAGGGCGGCGGCCGGAACCAGGTGGCCCGGGCCGAGAGCGCCCCCGTGGCCGCGCCGGGCACGCCGGGCGGGCCGGAGCAGCGCCGGGCCCTGTAGGGCGGGCCGCGGCGCAACCCGCGCCTTGACCTGAGCCCGCATTCGGGGCAAGACCCCGGCATGAACGAACTGCTCTGGCTGGGCTTCGCCCTCCTCGACCTGACCATGTGCCTGGTGGTCTACCGCTTTTTCGGCCGCACCGGGCTCTTCGCCCTGGTGGTGTTCAACCTCATCATCTGCAACATCCAGGTCCTCAAGACCGTGGAGCTTTTCGGGCTGACCACGACCCTGGGGAACATCCTGTACGCCTCGGTCTTCCTGGCCACGGACATCCTGAGCGAGGTGTACGGGGCGCGGGAGGCGCGGCGGGCCGTGCTGCTCGGGTTCATCACCCTGGTCATGGCGGTGGTGTACATGCAGCTGGCCCTGGCCTTCACGCCCGCGGCCGAGGACTTCGCCCAGCCGCACCTGGCCGCGGTGTTCGGGTTCCTGCCCCGGGTGGCGGCGGCCAGCCTGTGCGCCTATCTGGTCTCCCAGTTCCACGACGTGTGGGCCTTCCACTGGATCAAGGCGCGCACGGGCGAGCGGCACCTCTGGCTGCGCAACAACGGCAGCACGCTGATCTCCCAGCTGCTGGACACGCTGATCTTCTGCTTCGTGGCCTTCTGGGGGGAGTTCAGCGCCGGGGTGTTCTGGCAGATCGTGCTCTCCACCTACCTCATCAAGGCCGCGGTGGCCTTTTTGGACACCCCGTTCCTGTACCTGGCGCGGCGCATGTCCGTCCGGGTGACGGAGGCCGAGGCCGAGGCCGTCTGAGCCGTCCGGCAGGCCGCGGAAAAACGCGCCGGGCCGCCCCCCGAAAGGGAGCGGCCCGGTTCGTTTTCTGCGGCTCCGACAGGTGTCGGAACGCCTGTCGGGACGCGGGCCCCTACCGCTTGGCCTCGGTCTTGCCCACCAGCACCGGCTTGATCTTGGTGATGCGGGTGATGGTCTCGCGCAGGGGGCGGGTCTGGGTGGGGGAGCCGGTGAAGAGCACGCGCACCCGGTTCCAGGTGACGCCCTTGGTCTCCACGGTGCGGACCTCGGCCTGGAGGCCCTCGGCGGCCAGCCGGTCGCGCAGGCCCTCGGCCGCGGGCAGGTCGCGGAAGGCGGCCACCTGGTAGACGTAGTCGTAAAGCACCTCGCCCGGGACCGGCTCCACCGCGGCGGGCTTGGCGGCCTCGGGCTTGGCCTGGACGGCGGTCTCCGTCTTGGCCTCGGGCTTGGCCTCGGGCTTGCCCGCGGGCTCGGCCGCGGCTTCGGGCTCGGGCTGGACCACGACGGGCGGGGCCTCGGCCAGCTTTTCCGGGTAGGCCAGCTCTTCGGGCTTGAGCACCGCGGGCTCGGCCTCGGTCTGGTTGGCGGCCTCGCCCGCGGCCTCCTGGGCGGGGGCCTGGGCCGCCACGGGCTCGGAGGGCACGTAGCCGCGGCCCACCAGCAGGCCGAACACGAAGAAGATGGTCAGGGCGATGGCCAGCCCGGCGCACATCCAGACCACGTCGGCGATGGTCAGGGTGATGTTGAAGATCTTCGGACCCTTGCGTGGCGTGGTGACCACGACCTTGGGATTGGACATGCGCACTTCCTCCAGGTGGGGCCAGGGGGCCTACATGCGGTCGGGGGTCTCGACGCCCAGCAGGTCCAGGCCGGACCGGACCACCCGGGCCACGGCTCCCAGGAGCAGGCGGCGCGCATCGCGCAGGGCCGGCTCGGCCGAGAGCACATGGTTCACGGTATAGTATTTGTGCAGGCTTGAGGCAAGGTCCTGGAGATAAAAGCTGATGAGGTGCGGGCTCAGGTTCTTGGCCGCGCCCTCCAGGGCGTCGTGGAAGGCGTCCAGGAGCTTGAGCAGCTCCAGGTCCTCGGGGGTGTCCAGGAGCGAGGCGTCCACCGCGGCCGGGTCCACCGGGGCCAAGCCCTGCTCCGCGGCCTTGCGCTCCAGGGAGTGCACGCGGGCCGCGGCGTATTGGACGTAATAGACCGGGTTGTCCATGCTCTGCTGCTTGACCAGCTCCAGGTCGAAGTCCAGCTTGGAGTCGGACTTGCGGGACAGGAAGATGAAGCGGGCGGCGTCGGCCCCCACCTCGGCCACCACGTCGTGCAGGGTCTCGAACTCCCCGGCGCGGGTGCTCATGGCCACGGGCTCGCCGCCGCGCAGCAGCGTCACCAGCTGCACCAGGATGACCTCCAGGGAGCCCTTGCGGCCCAGGGCCTCCACCGCGGCCTGCATGCGCGGCACGTACCCATGATGGTCCGCGCCCCAGATGTCCACCACCAAATCGAACCCGCGCCGGAACTTGTCGGCGTGGTAGGCGATGTCCGAGGCGAAATAGGTAAGCTCGCCGGTGGACTTGCGCAGCACGCGGTCCTTGTCGTCGCCCAGCTCGGTGGTCTTGAACCAGAAGGCCCCGTCCTTGTCGTAGGCCATGCCCCGGGCGCGCAGCTCGGCAAAGGCCGCCTCCACGCGGCCCGCGGCCAGCAGGCTCTTTTCCGAGAACCAGTTGTCGTGGCGCACGCGGAAGTCGCGCAGGTCCTGCTTGATGCCCTCCAGGATCTCGTCCATGCCGAACTGGCGGCAGCGGTCCACGGCCTCGGCCTCGGGCAGGGAGAGCAGGCCCGGGGTCTTGGCCAGCAGGGCCTTGGCGATGGGCTCCACGTAGTCGCCGCGGTAGTAGTCCTCGGGCTCGGGCGGGTTCTGCCCGCCGATCTGGCGGGCGCGGTAGAGCACGGACTCGCCCAGGATGCGCATCTGCCGCCCGGCGTCGTTGAGGTAGTATTCGCACTGCACGTCGTGGCCGGTGCGGGCCAGGATGCGGGCCAGCGAGTCGCCCAGGGCCGCGCCGCGGCCGTGGCCGATGTGCAGGGGGCCGGTGGGGTTGGCGGAGACGTACTCCACCTGGACCTTGCGGCCGTGGCCCACGTCCACGAACCCGAAGGCCTCGCCCTCGCGGTGCACCGCGGCCAGGGTGCGCCGCCAGAAGGCCGGGCTCATGGTGACGTTGAGGAACCCGGGCCCGGCCACCTCCACCCCGGCGATCTCCGGGTCGGCGCGCAGGCCCTCGGCCAGGTCCTCGGCCACCTGGCGGGGCTTCATCTTGGCCGCGCCCGCCAACATCATGGCCGCGTTGCAGGCCAGGTCCCCGAAGCCCTTGTCGCGCGGGGGCTCCACCGTGGCCCGTTCGGGCCAGTCCCAGCCCCGGGCGGCCGTCAGGGCCTTGAGGGCGTGCTCCACATATTGTCTGGCTCTCATTCTGTCGCCTCGCATGTCGAAAAGTGTGGGCCCTGTAGCATTAATCGCCCCGGGGCTCAACTGCGCCGAAACGTGGGGGACGGCGGCCGTCCCGCCTACGCGACGCCCCCGTCCTCGTCGTCGTAGCCGCCCGGATCGGGCACGGCGGCGCGCAGCTGGCCGCAGGCGGCCTCGATGTCCTGGCCCATGCTGCGCCGGATGGTGGCGGTGAGCCCCCGGTCCCAGAGGCGGCGCTCAAAGGCCTCGGCCCGCTCCTGCCCCGGGGCTTCGTAGGGGATGCCGACCGTGGCGTTGTAGCGGATGAGATTGACCTTGTGCCGCCGCCGGTCCAGCAGGTCGGCCAGCTGGTCCGCGTGCTCGCGCGTGTCGTTCACCCCCTTGAGCAGCAGGTACTCGAAGGTGATGCGCTCGCGCGGGCGCATGGGAAAGCGGTCCAGGGCGGCCATGAGCTCGGGCAGCTCCACCCGGGCGGCCTTGGGCATGATGCGGGCGCGCAGCTCCTGGTTCGGGGCGTGGAGCGAGATGGCGGGCAGGGCCAGCTCCGAGCGGCCCAGCTCCTCCAGGGGCCCGGGCAGGCCCACCGTGGAGACCGTGCTGCGCCGCCAGGAGAGGTTGAGCCCGGTGTCGGAGTTCATGGAGCGCAGGGCGTCCAGCACGTTGGCCAGGTTGAGCAGGGGCTCGCCCATGCCCATGAACACGATGTTGCGCAACGGCTCCAGGCGGTGGCGGGAGAGGTAGTCGCGCCCCACCAGGATCTGGCCCAGGATCTCGCCGTGGGTCAGGTTGCGGGTGAACCCCAGCAGGCCCGTGTTGCAGAAGGTGCAGGCCATGGGGCAGCCCACCTGGGTGGAGATGCACTGGGTGTAGCGGCCGCGCGCCCCGGGGATGAGCACGGTCTCGATGCGCTCGCCGTCGCCGAGCACGAGCAGGAACTTCACCGTGCCGTCGGCGCTCTGGCGCTCCACGGCCACCTGGGGCCAGGCGAGGTCCGCCCGGGCGGCCAGCTTCTCCCGCAGGGCGCGGGAGAGGTTGGTCATCTGCCCGAACTCGCGCGCGCCCTTGCCCCAGATCCACTGCCAGAGCTGGTCCGCGCGGAAGCGCGGCTCGCCCAGCTCCTGGGTGACGAAGGCCTCCAGGGCGGCCTGGGTGAGATCGAGGAGCGCGGTGACGGGCATGGCGGGATATTCGGGCCTGGGGGGCGGGGTGTCAAGCAGGCGGAGGGAAAATCAGCGGCCGAAGAGGCGGCGCTGGAGGTCGGCCAGGGCCGGGCAGGCCGCGGGCTCCAGGATGGGGGCGTAGCCCAGGCGCTCGGCCTGCTTGCGGCGCACGTCCTGGCCCGGGGCCGGGCGGATCTGGCCGTTCAGGTCCACCTCGCCCCAGAACACGGCGTTCTCGGGCAGGGCGCGGTCGAAGAGCGACGAGAGCACCGCCGCGGTGACGGGCAGGTCCAGGCCCGGGTCCTTGAGGTGCAGGCCGCCGCCGATTTTGACGTACACGTCCCAGGCCCCGAGGCTGAGGTTCAGCCGCCGCTCCAGCACGGCCAGCAGCAGGTGCAGGCGGTTGGCGTCGAACCCCAGGCAGGTGCGCCGGGGCACCGGGAGCTGGGTCTTGGCGCACAGGGCCTGGACCTCCACGGCGAAGGGCTTGCGCCCCTCCAGGGCGAGCGCCAGGGCCGCGCCGGGCAGGTCGGCCTGCCGGGCCCCGAGAAAGAACGTGGCCGGGTCGTCCACCACGGCCAAGCCCTGGCCGGTCATGGTGAAGACCACCAGCTCGTCGGTCGGGCCGAAGCGGTTCTTGAGCACGCGCAGGATGCGCGAGAAGTGGCGGCGGTCGCCCTCCAGGTAGAGCACGGTGTCCACCATGTGCTCCAGGAGCTTGGGCCCGGCGATGTGGCCCTCCTTGGTGACGTGGCCCACCAGGATCAGGGTGGCCTGGGTGCGCTTCACCGCGTCCACCAGCTCGGCGGCCACGGCGCGCACCTGGCTCACCGAGCCGGGGATGCCGTCCGCGTTGGGCGAGGCGATGGTCTGGACCGAGTCCACCACCAGGAGCCGGGGCGGGTTGGGGTCCTCCAGCAGGGCCAGGGCGTCCTCCACCCGGGTGGTGGCCAGGGCGGGCAGGCCGGAGTCCAGCAGGCCCAGGCGCTCGGCCCGGTCGCGCAGCTGGCCCAGGGACTCCTCGCCCGAGAGGTAGGCCACGGACACGCCGCGGGCGGCCTGCCCCCCGGCCAGCTGGAGGAGCAGCGTGGACTTGCCGATGCCCGGCTCGCCGCCCAGGAGCACGGCCCCGCCCGGCACCAGGCCCCGGCCCAGCAGGGCGTCCAGGGCGGGCATGCCCGTGGGCGCGGCCCGGCCGTGGTCGGCCCGGTGCTCGGCCAGGGGGGCGGGCCGGGGGCGTTCGCCGTCGGCCCGGGCGGGCCGGGACCCGGGCCGGGTGGCGGCCACCAGCTCCAGGGTGTTCCAGGCCCCGCAGCCCGGGCACTGGCCCTGCCAGCGCGGCGAATCGGCCCCGCAGGCCGAACAGCGGTACACGTCCCTGGTCTTCACGGCTCCCTCGCCTCCAAAAGCGAGGAGCGCCTTGCGGCGCTCCCCGATGCTTCCACGGTCCTAGTTGTTGGCCGGATCGCGGGCGTCCACGATCTTGATCTGATATTCCTCCACGTTGTCCGGCGGCTTGAAGAAGACCACCATGAACGGGGTGGTGTCGCCGGGCTTGATGAAGGCGTTGTTGGCGTAGATGCCCGCCTTGGAGTTGAGCGCGTCGTTGATCTCCTGCTCGCTCTGCACCTGGAGCTGGAAGAGCGACAGGGTGTTGCCGCAGAGCTGCTCCTTCTGGGCCAGGACCTTGCCCGCCTTGTCGTACAGGGTGACGAGCACCTGGATGCGGGCCTTGGCGGTCTCGAAGCGGTTGAGGGCCTTGCCCTCCACCACGAAGATGGGCCCGGCCTTCTCGTTGGTGATGATGTACTGGCGGAAGTCCACGGGCTGGATGAGCTTGATGCGCTCCGTGGGGGGCTCGCCCGGTTCGGCGGCCTTCTTGGCCTCGGGCTCGGGCCCGCGCAGGAAGGGCACCTTGAGGGGCAGCTTGAAGGGCAGGTGCGCCACGGGCGGCTCCTTGATGAAGTCGCGCTCGTTCCACAGGCCGAAATTGTACGTGACCAGGGCGGCCACGAAGATGAGCAGCAGGAGCATGACGGCCAGGAGCACCGGGCGGCCCTTTTTGCCGCCCTTGGCCTTCTTGGCCTTCTTGCCGTCCAGGCCCAGGCCGTCCTCGCCCTCCAGGGGGAAGAGACGCTCGCCCGCCACGGGCTGACCCTCGTCCTCTTCCTCCTCTTCTTCCTCGTCCTCCTCGTCGTCCTCGTCGTCCTCGCCCGAGGCGGGCTTGGCGGCGGAGAGGTCCTCGCCCTCTTCTTCCTCTTCTTCCTCGTCGCCCACGCCGCCGAAGAGGTCGTCCTCGGCCTCGGGCTTGGCCGCCGGGGCCGGGGCCTCGTCCTCCTCGGACTCGCCGCCCAGGTCGGACCCGAAGTCGTCGCCGAAGTCCTCTTCCTCGTTGTCCTTGGCGTCGTCCTTGAACAGGTCGTCGTCGGCCCGCAGGCTGGCGCCGGCCAGGCTGTCGCCGTCGTCCGCAGCGCCCGGAGCGCCCCCGGCCACGGCCTTCTCGAACTCGTCGTCAAAGTCCTGCTCCGCCACGGGGGGCTGGGGCGCGGGCTTGGCCACGGGCTTGGCCGCGGGTTTGGCCGCCGAAGCGCCCAGCAGGTCCTGGACCTCGTCCTCCGGGGTGGCTGGCGGCAGGGAGGCCAGGAACACCTGCCCGCATTTGGAGCACTTCACCTTGCGGCCCCCGGCCGGGATCTTGTCGTCCGGGAGATTGTACTTGGTCTGGCAATTCGGGCAGGCGATGATCATGGCCCTGTCTCTCTTGTCGGAGGATTCATCGCGTGCGGACGAGCTCGTAGATGCCGTCCAGATCGCGATACCGCTCGGCATGGTCCATGCCGTAGCCCACGAGGAAGCCCCTGCCGGTCAGGTTGAACCCGACGAGGTCGACCTCGAATTCGACTTCCCTGCGCTCCTGCTTATCAACTAGTGCGCAAACTTTCAAACTTTTCGGGCCGCGTCCGGCCAGCACATCCTTGAAGTAGGCCATGCTGCGGCCGCTGTCCACGATGTCCTCCACCACCAGCACGTTGCGCCCGGCCACGGATTCCTCCAAATCCTTGGAGAATCGCAGGTCCGACCCGCGTTTCGTGCCCGCGCCGTAGCTGGACAGGCGCACGAAATCGATGACCGCGGGGACGGAAAGACGCCGCACCAGGTCGGCGAAAAACAGGAACGCGCCCTTGAGCACGCAGACGCAGAGGACCTCCTCGCCCGCGTACCGGGCGGAGATATCCTCGGCCAGCTCGCGCACCCGGGCGCGGATCTCGTCGCCGGAGACCAGCCGGATGAGCTCGCCGCCCTCGGTGGTCACACGCTCGCCCGGCTCCATTACGCCTCCTCCGAGAGGTCCATGAGCATGGCCACCTCGTCGCAATCCGGGAATTTCGGACAGTTGATGCAGTCGGCCCAGACCTTCTGGGGCAGCTCGTCCTTGGTGGTGGGGCTGAACCCGACGCGCTCGAAAAAGGCCGGGGTGTTGGTGAGCACGAAGACCCGGTAGATGCCCAGGGTGAGGGCCTCGGACAGGCAGGCCTCCACCAGCTGGCGGCCGACGCCCTGGCCGCGCAGGTCGCTGCGCACCTTCAGGGAGCGCACCTCGGCCAGGTTGTCCCAGGTGATGTTCAGGGCGCAGCAGGCCGCCACCTCGCCGGTCTCGCGCTCGGCCATGACGAAGAAGTCGCGCAGCTGGGAATAGATCTGGCTGAAGGACCGGGGCAGGACCAGCCCCTCGCTCGGGGGGCTGTCCAGGATCAGCCGGTGGATGCCCTTCACGTCCTGGATGCGGGCCTTGCGCAGATGGACCGACACCCGGCTACCCCTTGAGGGCCTTCTGCACCAGGGCCTGGAGCATGCCGTAGGGGTAGAACCCGGAGTCCTGGAACACCAGCTTGCCGTTCACGTCGTAGACCACCAGGCGGGGGATGTACTGGGCCTGGGTGAAGCGGGCCAGGGCGTCGGTGCCCATGCGCAGGTCCACGTCCGGGCGCTGCTTGCTGAAGAAGTGCTCCACCAGCTGGGGGTCCTGGTCCAGGGAGGCCCAGACCATGTGCAGCTCGTCGTCGGAGTAGCCGTCGGCCAGGCGGGCCAGCTCGGGCAGCTCCTGGAGGCAGGCCGGGCAGTGCACGGACCACAGGCACACGAAGAGCACCTTGCCCTTGCTCTGCTCGATGAGGGCCTGGAGGTCGGGCACGTCCAGGGGGGCCAGGCCCAGGGGCGCGGCGGCCGCGGCGGGCGTGGCGAAGGCGGCCGGGGCCTGGGCGGGCGTGGCGGCCGGGGCCGGGGTGAGGGCCGGGGCGGCCTGAGCCGGGGCCGGGGCCTGAGTCGGAGCGGCCTCGGCCTTGGGGGGCTCGGAGCCGCCGCAGGCGGTCAGGGCGACGGCCAGCAGCAGAACGGCCGTCAGCAGGACGGCCGACACGGGGCGGGAGACGGGAGACATGGACACTCCTTGTGGCGGGCGGCCCGGCGGCCGAATCCGGCCGGACGCGCCCCGGGCCCCGGGCCGCGTGGCGGCGTCGGGACGGTTGGACACTCCTCTACCAGATGCGTCCGACAAGTCCAAGCGTCAAGCCCCGGCCCCCGGACCGGGGCCGAGGGGGAAAGGGGCGGAAACGGCGCCGGGACACGGCATCGGAAGATGTCGGCGTCGGCGCGCAGTCCTTTCCCGATATGGCCCGATACGGCCCGCTACGGAGGCCATAGACGGGGCCGGGAGACCCGTCAAGACGGCCCGCGCCGGGGCGGACGGCACGGGCGCGGCACGGGCGCGGCGGGACGCCACGCCGGGGGCGGGCCCGGGCGGACCGGCTCCGGCCGCCCTACTGCACCAGGCGCTGGGCCAGCTTCACGGCGGACACGGCGTCGGCGGCGTAGCCGTCCGCCCCGATGGCCTCGGCAAAGCTCTGGGTGACCACGGCCCCGCCCAGCATGACCCGGGCGGCCAGGCCGCGCTCGCGCACCAGGCGCACGGTGTCCTCCATGCGCACCATGGTGGTGGTCATGAGGGCCGAGAGGCCGATGAGCCGGGCCCCGAGGCGCTCGGCCTCCTCCACGATGCGCTCGGCGGACACGTCCTTGCCCAGGTCCGTGACCTCGAAGCCGTGATTGCGGAGCATCAGGCACACGATGTTCTTGCCGATGTCGTGGATGTCGCCCTGCACCGTGGCCATGACCACGGCCGGGCCGGGCTCGGCCCCGTCCTTCCGGAGCAGGGGCTTGAGCAGGGCGAAGGCGTTCTGCAGGGCCTCGGCCGAGGCGATGAGCTGGGGCAGGAAGTACTCCCGCCGCTCGTAGCGCGCCCCCACCTCCATGATGGCCGGGATGAGCCGCCCGTTCACCAGGTCGAAGGGGTCGGCCCCGTGGTCCAGGGCCGCCTGCACCAGCCCGGTGATGCCGTGGGTGTCCCCGCCCAGCACGGCCCGGGCCAGCGGGTCGCCGCCCGCGTCGCCGGAAGCGGAGGAAGTGGAGGACGCGGCCCCGCCCTGGGCGGGTGCGGCGGCCGCGCCACCCGCAGCGGCCGCGCCGCCAGGCTTCCAGCCCGCGTACCCGGCGATGAAGGCCTGGGCCTTGGCGTCGCGGCCCAGCAGGGCCTCGCCCGCGGCCAGGGCCTCGCGCAGCCGCGCCGAGCCCGGGTTGGCGATGCAGGCCGAGAGCCCGGCCCCCAGGCACATGGACAGGAAGGTGGAGTTCAGCAGCTCGCGCGCGGGCAGGCCGAACGACACGTTGGACAGGCCAATGGTGGTGGCCAGGCCCCACTTCTCGCGGCAATGGCGGATGGTCTCCAGGCAGGCGCGGGCGGCCTCGGGCTTGCTGGACACGGTGAGGGCCAGCACGTCCACCAGCATGAGCCGCCGGGGGATGCCCAGCTCCACGGCCCGGGTGAGCAGCTGCTCCACCACGGCCAGGCGCTCGGTCGCGGTGACGGGCAGCTTGCGGCCGAGCAGCGGCAGCAGGATGAAGGGGATGCCGTAGCGCTTGCACACCGGGCCCAGCTCCTCCAGCCGCCCGGGCTCGCCGGAGATGGAGTTGAACAGCCCGGACCCGGGCAGCAGGGGCAGCGCGGCCAGGGCGGCCGGGATGCTGGAGGTGTCCACGCACAGGGGGACCTGGACCCGGCCGGTGAGCTCGGTGACGAGCCCGGGCAGGGTGGCGGCCTCGTCCACCATGGCGGCCCCGACGTTCACGTCCAGGATGGGCGCGCCGTGGGCCTCCTGCTCCGCGCCCAGGCGCAGGGCCTCGGCGTACTCGCCCGCCTGGAGCTGGCGGGTGAGCTCGGCCTTGCCCGTGGGGTTGATGCGCTCGCCGATGATGGCGCAGGGGTGGGACCCGCCCAGGGCCACGCGGCGGGTGCGCGAGGTGAGCACCAGGGCGGCGTGGTCCGTGGGCTCGGGCCGCCGCCAGTCCGCCCCGGCCACGCGGGCGGCCAGGGCGCGGATGTGGTCCGGCCCGGTGCCGCAGCACCCGCCGATGAACTTGGCGTGCAGGTCCACGAAGCGGGCGGACTGGTCGGCAAAGGGCTCGGGCCCGAGGCGGAAGACCGTGTCGCCCGCGGCGTCCAGCTCGGGGAGCCCGGCGTTGGCGGCCACGTACAGGGGCAGGTCCAGGCGGGGCTGCATGGCCTGCACGGCCAGGGCGATCTGCTCGGGCCCGGCCGAGCAGTTGGTGCAGACCATGTCCACGCCCAGGTTGCGCATGGTGTCCACAAAGGCCAGCGGGTCGGTTCCGGTGAGACAGCGGCCCTGCTCAAAGGTCATGGACACGGCCACGGGCAGGTCGCAGACCTCGTGGGCGGCCACCACCACGGCCTTGGCCTCGGCCAGGTCGAAGTGGGTTTCGCCCAGGATCAGGTCGGCCCCGCCCTGGGCGCAGGCGCGGATCTGCTCCTTGTAGATGTCCACCAGCTCGGCGAAGGTCAGCGGCCCGAGGGGGCGCACGAAATGTCCGGTGGGGCCGATGCTGGCGGCCACGCAGACGCGGTCCCCGGCCACGGAGCGGGCCAGCTCCACCATGAAGCGGTTGAGCGCGGCCACGTCGCAGCCCGCGGGGAGCTTGGGGCGCGACCCGCCGAAGGTGTTGGTGGTCAGGACCTCGGCCCCGGCGGCCACGTAGTCGCGGTGCACGCCGGCCACCACCTCGGGGCGCTCCAGGCCCCAGACCTCGGGGGAGACCCCGGCGGGCAGGCCGCGGCGCATGAGCAGGGTTCCGTACCCGCCGTCAAAGACATGGACCCGTCCGTCCGTGAGCAAGGCCTTGAAATTCGCCATGATCGCTCCTTGTGCAGGCCGGGCCGCAGGGCCCGTCATCATCTCCCCATACCCGCCCTGGGCGCGGGGAGCAAGGCCGGGGTAGCACGGATGAATGTCTATATCAAGATATTTTGATATTGTGAGATGGGGGGGCGGGAATGGGGACGGGGCGGGTTGGGGCGGGCGGGAGGGCGGAGGGGGCGGGTGTGAGGGCGGAGGGGGAGCGAGGATTGGAGGGAACGGGAGGGGGACGGGGAGGAGCGAAAGGGGGGAGCAGGGATTCAGGGAAACCGGGAGAGATCCGAGGGGGAGGCGGAGGCGAGGCGGAGGCGAGGCGAGGAGCGGGGGGAACCGGAGAGGGCCGAGGGAGCGGGGGCGGGAGGGGCGAAGGGGAAGCGAGGATTGGCGGGCGGTCTTCCGGTCCTCGGCCTTGGGCAGGAGGCGCCGCCCCCGGGCGA
>JBFWIY010000012.1:0-15249 GCA_050255855.1 Desulfovibrionaceae bacterium | reverse complement strand
CCACCTTCTCGGTGGTGCCTTCGGGAATGCGACAGAGCGGTTTGCCGAATCGATGCAACGCGAGGCCTCCTGGGCAAAAGGCCTCTCTACGCGCCCCCCGGCCCGGCAGTCAAGGCCGCCTCGGGTCCCGGCGGCCCTCCGAGCCCCCCGGCGCGGCCGGGCCGCCCGGATCGATTCATTGATGTTGACATCATGCAACTTGGCAAATATACACATCTTCCGTTAATTCCTACCTCATCGATCCGGCTTGGCCCTTGACAATGGATTGACAATGAAAATCATTTTCCTATAGCTTGCCCCCAGCCGCGCCCGGCCCCGCCCGGACGCCCCAAGCGAGGAATCCATGACCACACTCATCGGCCTGCGCCAACTGCCCGTCAACGCCCGGGCCGTGGTGCGCCACGTCCGCGCCAACGGCGACCTGGGCCGCCGCATCCGCGAGCTGGGCCTGGTGCCCGGCACCGAGATCCAGATCACCGGCCGCGCCCCCCTGCGCGACCCGGTGGCCCTGCGCCTGCCCGGCTACACCCTGACCCTGCGCAACAACGAGGCCGACCACATCCTGGTGGAGCTCCTGTCCGACGGGCCGTCCCAGTAACCGACCGACGCAAGGACCCGCATGTCCAAGGTGACCATCGCCCTGGCCGGAAACCCCAACTCCGGCAAGACCACCATGTTCAACGCCCTCACCGGCGCGCGCCAGCACGTGGGCAACTACCCTGGCGTCACGGTGGAGAAGAAGGAGGGCACCCTGCTCGGCCGCTCGGGCGAGGTGCACATCGTGGACCTGCCCGGCACCTACTCCCTCACCGCCTACACCGCCGAGGAGCTGGCCGCCCGCGACTTCCTGGTCAACGAGCGGCCCGACGCCGTGCTGGACATCCTGGACGCCAACACCCTGGAGCGCGGCCTGTACCTGGCCGTGCAGTTCCTGGAGATGGGCGTGCCCCTGGCGCTGGCCCTGAACATGATGGACGAGGTGCGCAAGAAGGGCGTGCGCATCGACGTGGCGCGCCTGTCCGAGCTGCTGGGCGTGCCCGTGGTGCCCACGGTGGGCCGCACGGGCGAGGGGCTGACCGAGCTGGTGGCCGAGGCCGAGGCCCTGGCCCGCGGCCGCCGGGGCGAGCTGCGGCCCCTGGTGATCTCCTACTCCCCGGAGCTGGACGAGGTGCTCGGGCAGCTCGCCGAGCGCATCGAGAGCGAGGGCTTCCTGACCCGCAAGGGCCCGGCCCGCTGGCTGGCGCTCAAATATCTCGAAGGCGACGACCAGGTCATCGCCATGGGCCGGGCCGAGGGAGGCCTCTCGGCCGAGCTGGAGCAGGCCGCCGACCGCCTGCGCCGCCACTGCCAGGCCACCCTGAACATGGACTGCGAGGCCATCATCGCCGACTACCGCTACGGGTTCATCGCCTCGCTGCTCAAGCGCGGGGTGGTGAGCCGCGAGCAGCCCCGGGACCGCCTGGCCATGAGCGACCGCATCGACAAGGTGGTCACCCACGCCGTGTTCGGGCCCCTGCTCATGCTCGGCGTGCTCTACGGCATGTTCCACCTGACCTTCACCCTGGGCGAGACGCCGCTGTCCTGGATGGAGGCCCTGTTCGGCTGGCTGGGGGACACCGCCGCGGCCGTCATCCCGGCGGGGCTTTTGCGCTCCCTGGTGGTCTCCGGGGTCATCGACGGGGTGGGCGGGGTGCTCGGCTTCGTGCCGCTCATCATCATCATGTTCCTGATGCTCAGCTTTCTCGAAGACCTGGGCTACATGGCGCGCATGGCCTACATGCTCGACCGGGTGTTCAAGGCCTTCGGCCTGCACGGGGCCTCGGTCATGCCCTTCATCATCTCCGGCGGCATCCCCGGGGGCTGCGCCGTGCCCGGGGTCATGGCCGCCCGCACCCTGCGCAGCCCGCGCGAGCGCCTGGCCACCATCCTCACCGCGCCCTTCATGGTCTGCGGGGCCAAGATCCCGGTGTTCATCCTGCTCATCGGGGCCTTCTTCCCGGGCACGGGCGGCATGGTGCTGTTCTGGGTGACGCTGGGGTCCTGGGCCGCGGCCCTGCTGGTCTCCAAGTTCCTGCGGCTCACCGTGCTGCGCGGCGACCCCACGCCCTTCATCATGGAGCTGCCGCCCTACCGCCTGCCCACCCTGCGCGGCGTGGTCACGCACACCATGGAGCGCGCCTGGCAGTACGTGAAGAAGGCGGGCACCACCATCCTGGCCATCTCGGTCATCTTTTGGGCGGCCATGACCTTCCCGGGGTTGCCCGCGGACCAGGCCGCCCGGTTCGACGCCCGGGACGCCGCGGCCCAGGCCGAGCTGGACCGCGCCGCGCCCGGCTCCCCCGCGGCCCAGGTCGCCGAGGCCGCCCTGGCCCAGGCCGGGGCCGACCGGGCCGAGACCGCCCTGCAAAATTCCGTGGCGGGCCGCGTGGGCCGGGCCCTGGAGCCGGTGAGCCGCCTGGCCGGGTTCGACTGGCGGGCCAACATCGCCCTGCTCGGCGGCGTGGCGGCCAAGGAGGTCATCGTCACCACCCTGGCCACGGCCTACTCCCTGGGCGAGACCGACCCGGACAACGCCCAGCCCCTGAGCGACCGGCTGCGCGCGGACCCGGACTTCACCCGGGCCACGGCCCTGGCCCTCATGATCTTCATCATCCTCTACGCCCCCTGCTTCGTCACCGTGGTGACCATGAGCCGGGAGGCGGGCTGGCGCTGGGCGGCCTTCGCCCTGGTCTTCAACACCGGCCTGGGCTTCGTGGCGGCCACGGCGGTCTACCAGATCTTCTCCCGCCTGCTCTGAGCCCCCGGAACGCGGGCGCGAAAAAACGCCGGGGCCCCGCGCGGGGCCCCGGCGTTTTTTTCGCGGCGCGGCGCGGCCGGGACTCAGACCGTCACGTCCACCTTGATGTAGGTGGCGGAGTCGTCGCCCTCGCCGAAGAGCATGCTCCCGGACTGGCCCAGCTGGTCCGTGGTCTCGCGCTGGCTGGCCAGCCACTCGCTCAGCTTGTCGGGCAGGACCCGGGCCCGCAGGGCCTCGAAGTCCAGGTCGTCCTCGTAGTCGCCGAGCATCTCGTTGTAGCTCAGCACCGTGGCGAAGGCCTTGCGCATGTCCTCGTTGTCCCGGAAATAGTCCGCCACCAAGTCGATGGACCCATCGGCCGAATTCACCGTCACCTTGTCCTTGTCCGCGTCCCAGCTCAGGGTGAACTCGGTGCTCATGTCCAGGCCCAGCTTGGAGAGCGCCTTGTCCATGTCCTTCTCGAAGTCTTCCTGGAGCTGGTCGCGGTACTTGATGATGTCCCGGAAGCTCACCGAGGTCTCGCCGGTCTCGCTGGTCACGTCGTCGATGAGGTCCCCGATCTGGTCCGTGAGGTCCTGGAGGGCCTTTTCGGCCTTGGTGGCCTCGTCCTCGGCGCTGGAGCTGGTCACCGCGGTGAGGGACGAGGTGGAGGAGGTCGAAGAGGTCAGGGAGGCGTAGGCCGTGGAATAGAAGGAGCTGGTGGACGTGGAGTTGTCCACCCCGCTGGTGGTCGTGCTGGTGCTGGTGCTGGTGCTGTTGCTGAGAATGCTGCTGAGACTCATGGGCCACCTCCTCGGGGATGCCCTCCCCGGGCCGCCGGAAACGGAAAAAACTGCCTGCGCCCCGGCACCCGGACGCCCCGCTGGGGACCGCGCCCCCGGCCCGGGCCCCCGGGCCGCTCCCTGGGGGAACGGATCACCGTTGTATCGGACGAAACCCCGCCGAGGCTTAGGCCCGGCCCGAATTCCGCCCTGCCGTTTCAATCAAACAACTGTTATTCAAATGAGTTGTCGCCTGACGATTTCCACCGATTATGCCCCTGGGACAGACCGCGCCATCCCGGGCCCGGAGGCGAAACGCGCCCGGCGTGAAACTGACAACCCATTGAAACATCTTGGAAAGACCATACGGCCGACGGCCCGGCCCCTTGCATTCGACCCGGCCCCGGGCTAGGGTCCGGCATGGACCGTTTCATCGCCGACCTGCACATCCACTCCCGGTTCTCCCGAGCCACAAGCAAGAACCTTACCATCCGCAATCTTGCCGCCTGGTCCCGGGTCAAGGGCATCGACGTGCTGGGCACCGGCGACTTCACCCACCCCGAGTGGCTGGCCGAGATCGGGTCCCAGCTCCGGGAGGACGGCTCCGGCCTGCTCACCCTGCGCGAGCCCGGCGGCCTGGATGCCGAGATCCCGGGCCTGGCCCGGCCCCTGTCCGGCCAGACCCGCTTCCTGCTCCAGACCGAGATCAGCTCCATCTACAAGCGCGGGGACAAGGTCCGCAAAATCCACAACCTGGTCTACATGCCCAGCCTGGACGCGGTGCGGCGCTTCAACGAGAAGCTCGGCCGGGTGGGCAACCTGGCCTCGGACGGCCGCCCCATCCTGGGCCTGGACTCCCGCGACCTGCTGGAGATGGTCCTGGGCATCGATCCCCTGGCCTTCCTGGTCCCCGCCCACATCTGGACCCCGTGGTTCGCGCTCTTCGGGTCCAAGTCCGGGTTCGACTCGGTGCAGGAGTGCTACGGCGACCTCAGCTCCCACATCTTCGCCATGGAGACCGGGCTGTCCTCGGACCCGGAGATGAACTGGACCATCAGCGCCCTGGACCGCTACCAGCTCATCAGCAACTCCGACGCCCACTCGGGCGAGAAGCTCGGACGCGAGGCCAACCTCTTCCAGGGCGAACTCTCCTACGAGGGCATCTTTCGGGCCCTGCGCGGCGAGGGCCTGGGCCAGAAGTTCCTGGGCACGGTGGAGTTCTTCCCCGAGGAGGGCAAGTACCACCTGGACGGCCACCGCAAATGCGGCGTGGTCCTCGACCCCCAGGAGACCCGCGCCCGGGGCGGCGTCTGCCCGGTCTGCGGCAAGCCCCTGACGCTGGGGGTGCACTCCCGGGAGCAGGACCTGGCCGACCGCGAGCACCCCGAGCGCCCGGCCGGGCACCCGGGCTACGTGTCCCTGGTCCCCCTGCGCGAAATCCTGGGCGAGGTCCTGGGCCAGGGCCCGGCCACCAAGAAAGTGGGGGAGCTGTATTTCCGCGCCCTGGCCGCCCTGGGCCCGGAGCTCACGGTGCTGCGCCGCGTCCCCCTGGAGGACCTGCGCCGCATCCACCCGGCCCTGGCCGAGGCCGTGGGCCGCGTGCGCGAGGGCCAGGTCATCCGCACCCCGGGCTATGACGGCGAGTACGGCGTCATCTCGGTCTTCACCCCGCGCGAACGCGAGCGCATCCGCTCGGGCCGCGGGCTCATGGACCTGACCCTGGGCGGCGAGGCCGCGCCGGTCTGCCCGGGACCGACCCCGGAAGCGGCCCCGAAGCCAACGCTGGAAGTGGTCCCCGAACCGGCCCTGAAAACGGCCCCGGCCCCGGCGGCGAGCGAGTCCCCCGCGGCGGCCCCGGCCCCCGACGACGCCTCCCCCGTCGGCCCCGACGCCGACCCGGCCCCCGCGCCCATGGCCGTGCGCGTGGCCGACGCCTCCTGCACCGTGCGCTACAACCCGCGCCAGGTGGCGGCCATGCAGGCCGGGCCCGGGCCGGTGCTGGTCCTGGCCGGACCGGGCACGGGCAAGACCCAGACCCTGCTCGGCCGCATCACCCGGCTCCTGGACTCCGGGGTCAAGCCGCGCCGCATCCTGGCCCTGACCTTCACCCGCCGGGCCGCGCGCGACCTGCGCCGCCGCCTGGCCGCCCTGCGCGGCCTGGGCCCGGACGACCCCACGCCCCAGGCCGGAACCATCCACGCCCTGGCCTTCGACTATTGGAAGCACGCCCAGGGCGACCCGCCCGTGGTGCTGGGGGGCGAGGCGGCCCGCCGCGTCTTCGCCTCGGCCAACCCGGACATGACCCGCCCGGAGCTGGACCGCGCCCTGACCGCCCTGGAGCTGGCGCGCGAGACCCGCACCCGGCTGGCCGACGACCTGGCCGAGGCCGCGGCCCGCTACGCCAAGCAGAAGGCCTCCTGGAACCTGGCCGACTATGCGGATCTGTTGGAATTTCTCCTGGAGCAGGCCGAGGGCGGCCGCCTGGACGGGCTCTACTCCCACGTGCTGGTGGACGAGGTCCAGGACCTCACGGAACTCCAGCTGGCCGCGGTGACGGCCCTGGTCCCGGCCGACGGGACCGGGTTCTTCGCCATCGGCGACCCGCGCCAGTCCATCTACGGGTTCCGCGGCGCGGTGGGCGACGTGGCCGCCCGCCTGGGGGCGCACTGGCCCGGCCTGACCCGCGTGGCCCTGCGCGACAACTACCGCTCCGGCCAGGCCGTGCTGGACGTGGCCGCCGGGCTCTTTCCCAAGGACGAACGCCTGGCCGCCCAGCGCCCCGTGGACGCCCAGGTCCACCTGTTCGAGGCCCCGGACGCCCTGCGCGAGGCCTCCTGGATCGCCGACCGCATCCGGCGGCTCATCGGGGCCACCAGCCACAGCCTGGCCGACGCCGGGGGCGAGGGCGAGCTGGCCCCGGGGGACGTGGCCGTGCTGGTGCGCTTCCGGGCCCTGGTGCAGCCCCTGGTCAAGGCCCTGCGCCGCTTCGGCGTGCCCTGCGCCGCGCCCGAGCAGGAGGCCTTCTACGCCGAGCCCCGGGTGGCGGCCATCCTGGCCGCGGCGGGCCGGGTGCTCGGCCTGGGCCCGGCCCCGGCGCTGCCCCCGGGACGCGACGCGGCCGACGGCGGCCCCGCCGCGCCCGAGCTGGACCTGCCCGAGGCCCTGCTGGCCGCCGGGCCCCAGGCCCTGGCCGTCCACCTCCAGGGGGTCGGGGCGTTCGATGATTTCTTCTGGGAGAGCCGCGCCTTCCGCGAGCTCAAGACCGCCCACGCCGAGCGCGGGGGCTGGTCCGGGCTCATCAACTGGGTGAACCTCCAGACCGAACTGGACCAGGTGAGCCTGAGCGCCGAGAAGGTCCAGGTCATGACCCTGCACGCGGCCAAGGGCCTGGAGTTCGAGGCCGTGTTCCTGCCCGCCCTGGAGGACGGCATCCTGCCCTTCGCCGGGCCGGACGCCCTGGGCGGCAAGGCCACCACCGGGCACCGCCTCACCCCCGAGGCCCTGCTGGAGGAGCGGCGGCTGTTCTACGTGGGCCTGACCCGGGCGCGGCGGCTGCTCTGCCTGAGCCGGGCCGCCCGCCGCCAGCTCTTCGGCCGCACCCTGAACCTGCCCGCCTCGCGCCTGCTGGCCGAGCTGCCCGCGGCCCTGCTCACCCGCTCGGTGCTGGCCGCGCGCACGGTGAAGAAGGAACGCCAGCTCGGGCTGCTGGACTAGCGGCCGGGCCGGACCCGGAACAGCGGGCGGAAGAGCACGTGGCGATACAGGCAGCGCTCGTAGACCCGGCAGAGCGCCCGGGCCGGCCCCGGGCCCAGACCGAGGGCGCGCAGCTTGCAGAAGACGTGCAGGGGATTGCAGTGATGCTGGAGCAGGGCGCGCAGGCCCCGACAGGCGTCGGCGACGCCGGACGCCCGTCCGACGCGGGCCGCGGGCGACCCGTCCGACAGGTCCGGCAGGGGTGTCGGCAACGTCGGGACCGCCGGGGCGGACCGGCCCGGCCCGGGCTCGACGGCACCGGCCGGGATGACCCCGGACGGGACGGCGCCGGATGCGATGGTCCCGGACGCGACGGACATGGGCATGGCGGATGCGGGCATGGCTTCCTCCGGTCGGCATTCTCCCCTGCCCCAAGCGAGTGCATACTCTGTGCCTGATTCCCGCTCCCCCGACATTCCGCCCGTCCTGCCCTGGCGCATCGCCGCCCCGAGCTGGGTGGTCCCCGGCGGGCCGGGAGAAAACTGCCGCCTGCTGGCCCGCCATCGCCGGTTTTTCGACGAGGTGGAGCTGCTCTTTTTCGAGACCCGGGCCTGCCTGGCCTACACCGAGGCCGACCTGCCCGCGGACCTGGCCCGCCTGGGCCTGAGCTTCCATGTCCACCTGCCCGCGGACCTGGACTGGAGCCGCGGCGCTGCGGGCCCGGCCGAAGTCATCGCCGCCCTGGCCGCCAAGGCCGCCCACCTCGCGCCCCGGGCCTACGTGCTCCACCCGCCGCCGGACCCGGCCCTGCTCGGCCCCCTGGCCCGGGCCCTGGCCGCCGCGGGCCTGGCCCCGGGCGACCTGCTCCTGGAGAACGTCCGCGGCCACGACCTGACGGCCGCCTGGCCGGACCTGGTGCGCCACGGCCTCTCGGCCTGTCTGGACCTCGGCCACCTGCTGGCCTATGGTCAGCAGCGGCTGCTGGAGATCCCGGACCTGTGGGACCGGGTGCGTATGCTGCACTGCTGCGCCCCGGGGCCGGACGGGCGGCACCTGGGCCTGGCCCGGCTGGACCCCGCGGGCCGGGCCTGCCTGGGCCGAATGTTGGAGCGCCTGGACCCGGCCGCCACCGTGGCCATCGAGGTCTTCGACCTGGCCGAATGCCTGGACTCGCGCCGGGTGCTGGCCCAAATCGCCCCGCAAGGGAGGACGCCGTGATCACCCTGATCCTGGGGGGCAACAAGTCGGGCAAGTCGGCCCGGGCCCTGGACCTGGTGGCCGCCGCGCCCGGCCCGGCCTGCCTGGTGGTCACCGGCCGCGCCCTGGACATGGACTTCCGGGAGCAGATCCTTGAGCACAAAAGAACAAGGGAGCGCTCCCTCCCCGTGCTCGAATCGGGCCCCCACTTGCCTCATACCCTGCAAACGGCTACAACGGCCTTTCGGACCGTCCTGGTGGACGGGCTGGACTTCTGGCTCTACAGCGTTATGGACCAGGGCGACCCCGAGGGGAACACGGCCGAACTGGTCAGGGCACTCGACGTCTGGACAGGGCCGGATTTGTTTTTGGTCTCCCTGGAGACCGGGCTCGGTCCCCTCCCCTCGGACCCCGCGCACATCCGGTTCGTGCAACGCCTGGGGCGGCTCAATCAGGCCCTGGCCCGCGCGGCGGACCGGGTGGAGCTGGTGGCCGCCGGGCTGGCACTGCAACTGAAGTAGGGGCACATGGCACTGTTCCGGCAACTCGACGAGCAGATCGCGTCGCTCCATGCCCTGCTGGCCAAAGACCAGCGCTGGCTCATCGTCATCAACGCCGACCCGGACGCCCTGGGCGCGGCCATGGCCCTCAAGCGCATCATGGGCCGCAAGGTCCTGGACGTGGGCATCGGCCAGGTGAACGAGTGCAAACGGCCGGACAACCTGGCCATGATCCGCTACCTGCGCATCCCCACCCGCAAGATCATCCCCAACCTGCTGGCCCAGTACGACCGCTTCGCCCTCATCGACTCCCAGCCCCACCACCACCCGGGCTTCGCGGGCATCGACTTCTCCGTGGTCATCGACCACCATCCCCTGCTCAAGGAGCACCCCGTCAAGGCGCCCTTCACGGACATCCGGCCCAAGTACGGCGCCACCTGCACCATGATGACGGAGTACCTCTACAACCTGGACATCCGCCCCGGAAAGCTGCTGGCCACGGCCCTGACCTACGCCATCAAGACCGACACGGCCGACTGGGAGCGCGAGTTCATCGACGCCGACATCACGGCCTTCAAGTACCTGCTCAAGTTCGCGGACCGGGTGCTGCTCAACCGCATCGCCAAGAGCGAGTTCCACCTGGACTGGATGCGCTACTTCTCCCGCGCCTTCTACAACCTGCGCCGCGCGGGCACCGGGATCTTCTCCCACATGGGCAAGGTGGACAACCCGGACATCCTGGTCATCCTGGCGGACTTCTTCACCCGGGTGCACGGCGTGCCCTGGAACGTGGTCTCGGGCGAGACCGGGGACAAGCTGGTCATCATCCTGCGCGGCGACGGCGTGCGGCGCGACATGGGCAAGTACGCGGCCAGCCTGTTCGGCGACCTGGGCACCGCGGGCGGCCACCGCAACGCCGCCCGGGCCGAGATCCCCCTGGAAAACCTCAAGGGCGAGGACCCGGAGCTCTTCCTGTTCCGCAAGCTGGGCCACGGCAACGGCCGTCCGCCCCAGCGCATCTGACCCGCCGGGGCCGGTCCTTCCGATCCTTCCGCTTCCTGCCCCGCCGCGGGCCCGCCTCCGGGCTAGTCCATCACCTGGCGCTTGAGCTGCATGATGTCCTCCAGGAGGTTCTCCCCCGGGATCTCCACCACGCGCGAGCCCGCGCCCATGCCGCCCTCCTTGCGCGAGACGTTCAGGTGGCCCTGCTCGGCCAGGGCGGCCACGTAGCGCTCCATGGTCTCGGGCGAGACCGTGAAGGCGTCGGCCAGCATGCGCACCAGGGCGTCGTACTTGACCTCGCGGATGCCGTTGAGCTGGAAGAGGTGCAGGATCCGGCACAGCCCCATGGGCACGTTGGGGGCCCGGCTGGCCTTCTTGGTGGTCACCTTGAGGCGGTGCACCAGCACGTTCATGATGGACGAGATGATCTGCGGCGCGCCGGACAGGTAGCGGTCCAGGGCGTCGCGGGTGATGAGCACCATGCGCGCGTCGGTCAGGGTCATGGCCGTGGCCGTGCGCGACTGGTCGTCGAGGAACAGCGCCATCTCCCCGAACAGGGCCGGGGGCTTGAGCACGGCCAGGACCTTCTTGCGGCCGTCCACCGTGGTGGAGATCTCCACCTCGCCGTCGGTGAGCAGGTAGGCCGTGTCGCCCTGGCTGCCCTCGTTGAAGATGACGTTGTGGGCCAGGTAGCTTTTGACCAGGAAACCCTTGGTGGGCTTGGTGAGAGGGGGCATGGGTCCTCCGGGGCTCGGGTCGGGGCGGAACTCAGGTCGGGGTGGTGCGCAGGTCGGCGGCCAGGGCCTCGGCCTCGCGGCGCAGGTCGTCCCGGGCGGCGGCGTCGCCCCGGTCGTAGATCCCGCAGGCCCGCAGCAGGCGAAAGGACTCGAAGCCCAGGTACCGTTCGAAGAAATAGCCGTAGCGCCGGGGGATGTCCGCGAAGAGGTCCTCGCGCGGGTGGCCCTGGGCCACCACCATGGCGCAGCGCTTGCCCCGGGGCAGGCGGGTCTTTTGCTCGGCCCGGCCGTACCCCGGCACCAGGAAGGAGAAGGTGCGGTCGATGAACAGCTTCATCTGGGCGGTCACGTCGCCGTAGTAGACCGGCGTGGCCAGCACCAGCACGTCGCAGGCCCGCACCTGCTCCAGCACCGGGGTCAGGTCGTCGTCCAGGGCGCAGGCCTCGCGCGTGGTCTTGCAGGCCATGCAGGCCTGGCAGCCGCGGGCCGCGAGGTCGTTGAGGCGCACGAAGGCCGCCTCGGCCCCGGCGGCCGCCAGGGGCTCGGCCACCCAGCGGGCCAGGGTCTCGGAATTGCCGCCCCGGCGCGGACTTCCCAGCAGGCAGAGCACACGCATGCCGCACGCTACACCGCCCGGGCCGGGGAACGCAAGCCGGAGCGCCCCGGCCCCGCTCCGGCCCCGCTTCGCCCCGATCCCGATCGATGCCCAGGATCGATATTCCAAATCGATACACTGCATCCGCGGCCCGGATGGAGGGTCGCCGCGCGGTGCGCCATGAAATCCCGCCGGGCCGGGGCTCGGGGCATCCCCCCGAAAAGGGGACAAAATCTTCGGGTGCCCCTCTTGCCTTTCTCTCGATTTGAGAGTAGCAACAGAGTACTTGTTTAAGGAATTCGGGACGATAACACCAATTTCATAAACATGTGTTGAATGTAACACGAAGCATTGAATCGTGTCACAATGGCAGAGGGAGAACACCGTGCGGCGCTCGTGCCGGGCGGCAAGGAAGGAGGAATCAAAGCGCATTTTGCGCAGCCTTGATCCCTTTCATTCAAGTGGAGGTGTTTTATGAAGTTTTCCGTAAGTCAGCCTGGGAAAACGGTCGAGGAACGGCTCGCCAAAAGCGGGGTTTCGCGCCGTGACTTCATGAAGCTGTGCGGCACGGTCGCCGCGGTCATGGGCATGGGCCCGGCTTTCGCCCCGAAGGTCGCCGAAGCCCTGACCGATCCCAAGCGTCCGTCGGTCGTGTGGCTGCACTGCGCGGAGTGCACCGGCTGCTCCGAGTCCATTCTGCGCGGCATGAACCCCCCGTTCGCCGAGCTGATCCTGAGCGTCATTTCCCTCGACTACCATGAGACCGTCATGGCCGCCGCGGGCGAGATGGCCGAGAAGGCCCTGCACGACGCCGTGGCCAAGGGCGGCTACGTGTGCGTGGTCGAGGGCGGCATTCCCACCGCCGACGGCGGCATCTACGGCAAGGTCGCCGGCCGCACCATGCTCGATTTCACCACCGAGATCGCCAACAAGGCCGCCGCGGTCATCACCTACGGCACCTGCGCCGCCTACGGCGGCGTCCAGGCCGCCGCCCCGAACCCCACCAAGGCCGTGGGCGTTCGCGACATCATCCAGAAACCCGTCATCAACGTCCCCGGCTGCCCGCCGAACCCCTACAACCTGCTGGGCACCGTGGTGTGCTTCCTGACCAAGCTGAAGGAAGGCGCGGATCCCATCCCGCCCCTGGACAGCGAAGGCCGTCCCGAGCTGTTCTTCGGCGACTCCGTGCACGACAACTGCCCCCGCCTGAAGTACTTCGACGAGGGTCTGTTCGCCAAGAGCTTCGATGACGAGACCGCCAAGAAGGGCTACTGCCTGATGAAGCTCGGCTGCAAGGGCCCCTACACCTACAACAACTGCCCGACCATCAAGTTCAACCAGACCAACTTCCCCATCGAGGCCGGCCACCCCTGCATCGGCTGCTCCGAGCCCGGGTTCTGGGATTCCATGAGCCCCTTCTACGAGGAAGCCTAACCGTCGGCCGCTGAGCTGCGTTGAATCAAGACGAACCATCCTAAGGAGGAAGACATATGTCCGGTTCCAAGCCTGCTGCCGCTCCGGTCAAAGTGACCCCCAAAAGCGGCTACAACGGGCCGGTCGTGGTAGACCCGATCACCCGTATCGAGGGACACCTGCGCGTTGAGGTCGAAGTCGAGAACGGCGTCATCGCCGACGTGCGTTCCAGCTCCCAGCTGTTCCGTGGTCTGGAGCTGATCCTCAAGGGCCGCGACCCCCGCGACGCCCAGCACTTCACCCAGCGCTCCTGCGGTGTCTGCACCTACGTCCACGCCCTGGCCTCCACCCGCTGCATGGACAACGCCATGAAGGTGGTCATTCCCAAGAACGCCACCCTCATCCGCAACCTGGTGCTCGCCTCCCAGTTCATGCACGACCACATCGTGCACTTCTATCACCTGCATGCCCTGGACTGGGTCGACGTGGCCAGCGCCATCGGCGCCGATCCCAAGAAGACCGCGTCGCTCGCCAACTCCATCAACCCCCTGAAGGAAACCGCGGCCGACTTCGAGGCCGTGCGCGCCACCGTGGAAGCCCTGGTGAAATCCGGCCAGCTCGGCCCCTTCACCAACGCCTACTTCCTGCGTGAGGGCGGACACGACGCCTACTACCTGCCGGCCGAGGCCAACCTCATGGCCACCAAGCACTACCTGGACGCCCTCAAGCTCCAGGTGAAGGCCGCCCGCGCCATGGCCGTGTTCGGCGCCAAAAACCCGCACACCCAGTTCACCGTGGTGGGCGGCGTGACCTGCTACGAGTCCCTGACCAAGCAGCGCATCGACGAGTACCGCGGCCTGTTCAACGAGACCGCCGACTTCATCAAGAACGTGTACATCCCCGACCTGCTGGCCGTGGCCTCCTTCTACAAGGACTGGGCCGGCATCGGCGGCACCACGAACTTCCTGACCTGCGGTGAGTTCCCGGACGACGAGTACGACCTGAACAGCCGCTGGATGCCCCAGGGCGTCATCTACAACCGCGACATCACCAAGGTTGAGGACTTCGACCCGAAGGTCATCGAGGAGCACGTCAAGTTCTCCTGGTACGAGTACGGCGCGCCCAAGCATCCCTACGACGGTGAGACCAAGCCCAAGTACACCAAGCTCGGCGACAAGGAGCACTACTCCTGGATGAAGGCTCCCCGCTACAACGGGAAGTCCACCGAGGTCGGCCCCCTGGCCCAGTGCCTGGTCTCCTTCGTGCGTGGCCACAAGCCCACCGTGGATGCCGTCACCATGGTCCTGAAAAAGCTGGGCGTGGGCCCCGAGGCCCTGTTCTCCACCCTGGGCCGCACCGCCGCCCGCGGCATCGAGACCCTGCTCATCGCCAACAAGGCCCTGGAGTGGCTGGATGCCCTGGAGGCCAACGTGGCCGCCGGCGACACCGCCATCTACAAGGAATGGCAGTGGCCGGGCGAGACCGAGGGCGTGGGCTTCGTCAACGCCCCCCGCGGCATGCTGAGCCACTGGGTGAAGATCAAGGACAACAAGATCGACAACATCCAGCTCGTGGTCCCCTCCACCTGGAACATCGGCCCGCGCGACGACGCCGGCGTGATGGGTCCCCTGGAAGAGGCCCTGATGGGCACCCCGATCTTCGACCCGATGCGTCCGGTCGAGATCCTGCGCACCGTCCACTCCTATGACCCCTGCATCGCCTGCGGCGTGCACGTCATCGACGCCAAGACCGGCCAGACCCGGAAGTTCAACGTCCTGTAGTCTGGAAGATCCCACGTCACCCAAGGGGGCCCTTCGGGGCCCCCTTTTTTTGTCGCCGCGGCCCGTCATCCTACCCCGTTGCGCCCCGTTGCGCCCCAAAGGGGACGGCGGCGGGGCGGGGAAAAGGAGGCGCAAAGGGGGGCGAACGCCGTCCCGGAAGGCCCGCCCCGCCCGCCGCCCGCTGGTCGCCGCCCCGCCGTTCCCCCCGCCCGCCCCGCGCGCCGTCCGGCCCGCTCTTCGTCCCGCCCCTCCTCTCGCTCGCGGCTGCCCGCTGCCCGTACCCGCGGCCCCTGCCCCCCCTCGCTCGATCTCCCACGCCCATTCCTCACACTCTTGGCTGCGCGCTGCCCCCCAGCCCCCATTCAGCCCCCCCACCGGCTGCCCCCGTCCGCCCGCGCCACGCACCGACGCTCCCCCCAGAGGTCCCCACGCCAGACGCGGCCCGCGAGGCCAACGCGACCCCATGAGAGCGGAAGGTGGCCAGGGACCTCGGGAGGAATGGCAGAAGTGCAGGGAGGAATATGGTTGATAATATCAACCAACAGTCCTCCTCCCGGTCCGCTCTGGGAGCAGACGGGGGCACCCGGAGTTCGCCCGCCGGTCGCCCGCCGGAGACGCGGCCCGCGTGGCCAACGCGGCCCCATATAGACGGAAGATCGTCGGGGTCCTCGGGAGGTATGACAAAAAGTGCAGGGAGGGATATGGTTGATAATATCAACCAACAGTCCTTCTCCCGGTCCGCTCTGGGAGCAGACGGGGGCACCCGGCCTTCG
>JBFWIY010000011.1:11315-15482 GCA_050255855.1 Desulfovibrionaceae bacterium | reverse complement strand
GGATCGGCCACCACGCCCAGGTTCTCGATGCCCGCCGCCTTGATCTCCCCCATGACCTCCACCACCGCGCCATAGGGCACGGCGCGGTCGGCCTTGAGGAAGAGGTGCTTCTTCTGCTCCTTGACCAGGCGCTGCAAATGGTCGGGCAGCTCGGCCAGGGTCACCTGGTACTGGTCCAGCCACAGGCTGCCGTCGGCCTTCACCGTGAGCACCAGGACCTCGCTGTCCTCGGGCAGGGCGCTCACGGCCTTGGTCTGGGGCAGGTCCACGTCCAGGCCCTGGGTGAGCATGGGCGCGGTGACCATGAAGATGATGAGCAGCACCAGCATCACGTCCACGAAGGGCGTGACGTTGATGTCCGCCAACAGCGCGTCGGAATTGGTGGACATGCCCATGGCTACAGCTCCGAATCCTCGGCGCCGCCCTTGCGGTCGCTCTTGGCCGAGACCCAGGACACCTCGCGCTCCATGCGGTTGAGGAAGGCCCCGGCGAAGTTGATCATCTCGCTCTCCACCGTGCCCACCTGGCTGCGGAAGAAGTTGTAGGCGATGGTGGCCGGGATGGCCGTGACCAGGCCGATGGCCGTGGCGATGAGGGCCTCGGAGATGCCCGGGGCCACGGTGGTCAGCGCCGCGGACTGCTGCTGGCCGATGGAGTGGAAGGAGTCCATGATGCCCCAGACCGTGCCGAACAGCCCGATGAAGGGCGCGGCGTTGGCGCAGGTGGCCAGGAACGACAGGGTCTTGGAGAGCCGCCGCACCTCGGCGCTGATGCCCTGGCGCAGCATGCGGCGCAGGGTGTCCTTGACCAGGGCGCGCTTGCGGTCGCGCTGGATGTCGGCCTTCTCCAGGCTGTGGAACTCCCGCACCGCCTTGGTGGAGAGCCGCACCAGGGGGGAGCCCGGGGTCTGGCCCAGGGTGTTCAGGCCGCTGCGCAGGTCGCCGGAGTTGAGAAACGCCTCGTAGCCCTCGGCCACCTGGCCCTTGGCCCGGCCGATCATCACCAGCTTGGTGAAGATGATGCCCCAGCTGCCGATGGACATGCACACCAGGAAGGCGAGCACGAATTTGACCACCAGGGTGGCGTGGAGCAGCATGCCCAGGATGCCGGTATCGGAAATCAGCTCGTTCATGCCGTGAAACCTCGTTGTGGGATAGGGGCTTGGCCGGAGCGCCCGCGGGCTT
Source organism: Desulfovibrionaceae bacterium (assembly GCA_050255855.1). Taxonomy (GTDB): domain Bacteria; phylum Desulfobacterota; class Desulfovibrionia; order Desulfovibrionales; family Desulfovibrionaceae. The sequence continues at coordinate 14,298 of JBFWIY010000011.1, read as the reverse complement.
CGGCCGAAAGGACTACTTCGTGAGCAGCCGCTCCACGATGGCCCGGGAATTGACCTCGGCCTGGGCCAGCTCGCTCTCGCTCAGGCCCGCGCCCAGGGCGATGGCCCGGCGCAGCTCCGGCCCGATCAGGTCGCGCGGGTGGTGGGCGTCGTTGTTCACCACCAGCCGGGCCCCGTGCTTGCGGGCCATGGCCGCCACGTGGCCGTTGGTCAGGCTGTGGCCGTTGCGCGTCGTGATCTCCAGGGCCACGCCCTTCTCGGCGGCCAGGGCGGCCTCCACGTCGGTGATGAGCCCGGGATGGCCCAGGATGTCCACCCCGGCCTCGATGGCCGCCAGGTTGGTGCCGCGCGCCACGGGCTCCACCACGGACTCGCCGTGGACCACCACGATCTGCGCCCCCAGCGCGCGGGCCCGAACGGTGTATTCCGCCAGCAGGCCCGGGGGCATGTGGGTCAGCTCCACCCCGGCGAAGAGGTCGATGCCGAAGTAGGGGGCGCAGCTGTCCGTGAACTCGCGGATGCGCTCGATGATGAAGGCCATGTTGGCGGCGTCGGCGTGGTCGGTGTAGGCCACGGCCTGGTAGCCCGCGACCTTGGCCCGACGGGCCAGCTCCGCGGGGATGAGCTCCCCGTCGCTGAAGGTGGTGTGGGTGTGCAGATCGATCATCCGGCCTCCCGCCAGGATCACATCTTGTATTTGGTCTCGTCCTCGGTGAGCCGCTCCAGCTCCTCGGTCCAACGCTCGGCGTCCTCGGTCTTGAGGACCTCCTGGTAGGCCCCGGGGCTGGTGGTGCCGGCCTCGGCCAGCACCTCGGGGGCGGCGAAGAGCGGCGCGCCCGCCCGCACGGCCACGGCGATGGCGTCCGAGGGCCGGGCGTCGATGCGGCGCTCCTCCCCGCCCTGCTCCACCACCAGTTCGGCGTAGAAGGTGCCGTCGGCGATGCGCACGATGTCGATGCGCGCCACCCGGCCGCCCAGGACGCCGATGGCCGCCAGGAGCAGGTCGTGGGTCATGGGACGGGGGAACTCGACCTTGTTCAGGGCGAGCGAGATGGCCATGGCCTCCATGGCGCCGATCCAGATGGGCAGGACGACTTCCTCGCCCAGGTCCTTGAGGATGAGCACCGGAGACTGGTTCTTTTCGTCCAGGGCCAGGCCGAAGACGCGCATCTCTACCATGTCGCCCCCGTTCTCCGTCCCATGAGGGAATGGTTCTTGGCCTCGGTGACGCGGACCCGGACCAGGCGGCCGGCCAGGTCCTCGTCCGACTCGTTCGGGAAATTGACGATGCGGTTGCCGGGGTCCCGGCCCTGCCAGCTGGGGCCGGCCGCGTCCTGCCGGCGGCTCGGGCCCGTGACCAGCACCTCGGCCTCCCGTCCCACCTGCCATTGCAGCACCCTCTTGGTAAGGTCATTCTGCAAATTCTGCAAGCGGGCCAAGCGCCCGGCGGCCGTTTCCGGCGTCACTTTGGGGGTCATCCGCTCCGCCGCCACCCCGGGGCGGTCCGAGTAGCAGAAGGAGAAGCTGGTCTCGAACCCCACGCGCTCCATCATTTCCAGAGTGGCCTCGAAATCCTCGTCCGTCTCCCCGGGGAAGCCCACGATGAGGTCCGTGCCCAGGGCGATGTCCGGCCGGGCGGCGCGCAGGGCGGCCACGATGTCCAGGTAGCGCGCCCGGTCGTACTTGCGGCCCATGCGCCGCAGGATGCGGTCCGAGCCGGACTGCAGGGGCAGGTGCAGGTGCGGGCAGAGGTTGGGCAGCTCGCCGAAGGCCCGCACCACCTCCGGGGCGATGTCCTTGGGGTGCGACGTGGTGAAGCGTAACCGATCCAGGCCCGGAATGCCCGCCACCCTGTGCAACAATTCCGCAAAACCGACGCCCGCGCCCCCGGGGTCCAGGCCGAAGCTGTTGACGTTCTGCCCGAGCAGGGTGATCTCGCGCACCCCGGCCGCCACCAGGGCTCGGCACTCCGACAGCACCGCGTCGGGGTGTCGGGATTTCTGTCGGCCGCGCACAAAGGGCACGATGCAATAAGCGCAGTAATTGTCGCAGCCCTGCATGATGTTCACGGCCGCCTGACGCGGCCCGCAGGTGCCGGAAAAGTTGTCGGGAAGGGCCAGGTCGCGCTCCTCGAAGACCGGGGTCGCGTCCAGCACGGCGAGCTTGCGCCCCGGCTCGGCGACAAGGCCTTCGAGCAGCCCGGGCACGCGGTGGGTCTGGTCCGTGCCCCAGACCAGGCGCACCAGGGGAAAGCGCTCCAGGAGCCCCTGGCCCACCTGCTGGGCCACGCAGCCGCCCACGGCCGCGAACCCGCCCGGCTTGTCCGCCAGCAGCCCCGCGATCCGGCCGAGCACGCTGTAGACCTTCTGTTCGGGCTTGTCGCGCACCGAGCAGGTGTTCACCAGAAAAACCTCGGCCTCGGCCTCGGCCACGGGCCGCCAGCCCCGGGCCGCCAGCGCCCGGGAGAGCCAGTCGGAGTCCAGGACGTTCATCTGACAGCCGAAGGTGACCACGTGAAAACGCATGGCGCGCAATCTACCGGAATCGCCCGGCCCGGTAAAGCGATGATAATCGGCTCAGGTCAAGCCTTCCCGGGCGAGCCAGGCGCGCAGGCAGTCCAGGGCGGCCCCGGCGGCCGGGACCGGGTCCGGGCCCGCGTTGTCCACCCGGCACTCGGCCGCGGGGTCCTCCTCAAAGGGCACGTCCACCCCGATGACCTGGCCCAGGCCCGGGCACTCCCGGCCGGTGCGCCTGCGCTCCAGGGCCTTGGCGTAGAGCCCGGCCATGACGTGGCCCTGGGGCCGGGCGGCCTCGCGCTGCATGGCCGTGTCCAGGGGGCAGGCCACGTGGACCTCGGCGAAGTGGGCCACCTTGGCCCGGGCCGCGTCGCGCCAGGCCTTGCGGTGGGCCGTGCCGTCCAGGACCACCCCGCACCCGAGCCGGGCCAGGGCCGCGGCCTCCTCGGCCAGCAGGCCGTAGGCCCG
>JBFWIY010000011.1:0-11215 GCA_050255855.1 Desulfovibrionaceae bacterium | reverse complement strand
CGAAGTGGGCCACCTTGGCCCGGGCCGCGTCGCGCCAGGCCTTGCGGTGGGCCGTGCCGTCCAGGACCACCCCGCACCCGAGCCGGGCCAGGGCCGCGGCCTCCTCGGCCAGCAGGCCGTAGGCCCGCTCGCGCTCGGCCTCGGTGTATTCGGGCTCGGGGAACCAGGCCTTGCGCCGGGCGTCCATCTCCAAAAGCTTCACCGAGCCGACGCGCCCGGCCAGCTCCACGGACAAAACCTCGGCCACCCGCCGAGCCAGGGTGGACTTGCCGCTCCCCGGCAGGCCCGTGAACCAGAGCACGAAGCCTTCCCGCGCCTCGGCCGCCATCACAGCTCCATGTAGCGCACCGGGGCGCGCCAGTCGTACACGTCGTCGTAGAGCACGTTCTCCATGAAGCGCAGCAGCCCGGCCCGCACCCGGGGCGGGTGGTCCGGGTACCACTCGGGCGAGGCGATGACCAGCATGCGGAACACGAAGAAGGGCGCGATGACCCGGAGCAGGTCCGCGTCGCCGGTGCGCTCCAGGTAGCGCTCGAAATAGGCCAGGTAGAGGCGCTCGAAGCGCGAATCCAGGCCGTCGCCGCCCAGCAGCCCGAAGAGCAGGTAGTTGGCGGCCATGGTGGACACGTCTCCCGCGGCCTCGCCCCACTCGCCCCGGCTGCGGTCCAGCACCCGAAACCCGCCCTGGCCGTCCGTGAGCACGTTCCAGGGATGGAAGTCGCCGTGCACGGCGCAGAGCCGCTCGGCATGGGCCTTGAGCTTCCAGCGCCAGCGCACCAGGCGCTCCTCCAGGGCCAGGAAGCGCTCGTCCGGGAAGGGGGCATAGGGGTGGGGATAGGCCTCGTCCACCAGGCCGAAGATGCACTCGCTGGCCCCGAGCAGGTTGCGGATGCGCCGGTAGTAGAGGTCCGCGTCGTCCTTCTTCCGGGCGTGGACGCGGGCCAGCCAGTCGGCGAAGGACCGGGCCATGGCCAGGTCGCCCGGCTCCAGGCTCCCGGCGCGGATGCGCTCCAGGTCCAGGAAGTAGTCGTGGCCGGGGAGCTTTTCGTTGAGGATGAAGAACTCGCGCGGGTCCTCCAGGGGATGCAGCGCGCCCGCCCCGTCCATCCAGCCCAGGGCCAGGGGTTTGGCGTGGCCCTCCAGGCGGCCCGAGGTCTCGTACTGGAACCAGAGCACGGCGGCGCGGTCCCAGGGGTACTGGTGGCCGTACTTGTCGCCCTTCATCACCGAGAGCACGCCCTCCTGCTGGCGGCCGTCCCGCTCCCAGCGCACCAGCAGCGGCTTGCCGTAGCCGAAGCGCTTCATGCCCTGCTTGTCCAGGGTGCCGATGGCCCCGGCGTCCAGGAGCCGGGCGTTTTGGCCGAAGGCCCGGCGGACCCAGTCCTCCAGAGCCGAAAGGGTGAGTTCGGACATGGCGCACCTCCGTTCCCCGGCCATACACCAAAAAACAGGCCCTGCCCAGGCATGACGCCGGGGCAGGGCCCGAAACGGGCGGCGAGGCCCAGAACTAGTGCAGGGGCCAGTCCCCGAAGGCCGCCTGGTAGCGGGCGCGGAACTCGTCCGGGGTGTAGCGGTGCTCCTGGGTGCCCTTCTGCTCCACGGCGTAGGCCGCGGCCACGGAGCCCAGGCGGCAGGCCTCGGCCAGGTCCAGCCGGGCGGCCAGGCCCTTGAGCAGGCCGGAGCGGTAGGCGTCGCCCGCGCCGGTGGGGTCGGCCACGCGCTCCACAGGCACGGCCGGGATCTCGTCCACCCGGTCCGGCCGGGTGACGCGGGAGCCGTGCTCGGCCAGGGTGGTGACCAGAGCCCCCACGCGCCCCAGGAGCTCGGCCTTGTCCAGGCCGGTGGCCTTGAGGATGAGCTCCAGCTCGTAGTCGTTGGTCACCAGCACGGCCGCGCCGGTGAGGGCCGCGGCCAGCTCCGGCCCGCTGAAGGCCGTGGTCTGCTGGCCGGGGTCGAAGATGTAGGGCACGCCCCGCTCCCGGAAGAAGGTCGGAAGGTTGCGCATGTCGTCCAGGTTGCCGGGGGAGATGATGGCCAGGGACTGCGCCGGGTCCAGGTCCGGGAAGGCGTAGCCGCAGGGGGTGCGCATGGCCGCCGGGTTGAAGCCGGTGATCTGGTTGTCGGCCTGGTCCGTGGTGATGTAGGCCCCGGCGGTGAACTCCTCGGGCAGGCGGAGCACGCCCTCCAGGCTCAGGCCCTGGCGGGTGAGCCAGCGGGCGTAGGGCTCGAAGTCCTTGCCCGCGGCGGCCAGGATGAGGGGCCGCTCGCCGAGCAGGGCCAGGGAGTAGGCGATGTTGCCGGCGCAGCCGCCGTAGCGCTCCTCCAGCCCGTCCACCAGGAAGCAGACGTTGAGGATGTGGATCTTGTCGGGGAGGATGTGGTCCGAGAACCGGCCGGGAAAGGTCATGATGCGGTCGAAGGCCAGGGAGCCGGAGACGTAGATGTGCATGCGCCCTCCTTGGATGGACAAACTCGCCAAGGGGGTACGGCCTGCGCCCGGGGCTGTCAACCGGCGGGCGCAAAATAGGGCGTCGCATCAGCGCGTCTGGTAGGCCACCCAGGTCAGGTAATCGGCGTGCCCGCCGGACACGGGGATGGTGAGCACGCACGGGCAGGAGGCCGGGTGCTCGCGCACCACCAGGCTGGTGAGCTCCGTCACCCGGTCCGCACAGGTCTTGACCAGCAGCACGGCCTCGTCATCCTCCTGCAGGGCGCCCTCCCAGCGGTAGATGGAGCGCACCCCGTCGAGGATGTTGACGCAGGCCGCCAGGCGCTGCTCCACCAGCAGGCGGCCGATGCGCTCGGCCTCGGCCCGGCCGGGCACGGTGATGTAGCACAGGGTCACGACCATGACTCACTCCTTGCAGTAGGGCTTGATCTCCTCCCCGCGCACGGTCAGGTAGGCCGCCAGGGGGGCGACCTGGTTCGGATTCAGGACCGCGCCCTTCTGGACCATGCGGCTGATGGTCTGGGCCCAGGCGTCGGCGTCCAGCCGCCCCACGGCGGCGCAGACCTTGGCCATGGGATGGCAGCGGGTGCAGGCGGCCTGGATGAGGGCCGCCGGGCTGCCCTTGGGCGGGACGGCCTTGCCGCCCTCGGAGACGTCGGGCCCGCAGGCGGCCAGGGCCGATGCCAGAACCAGGGCCGGGGCCAGGGCCGGGACCAGGGTTGAGAAGGACAGGAACTTCCGGCGCATCTTCGTCTTCCGCATGTTCGCCTCCCTGGTTGCGCGAGCCCCTCCCGGCTCCTGCATACACGACAACCGCCATACGGCGCAACGCCGCAGTCCCGCGCTTGAGTCGAATGCGGCTTGATGCTAACAGCGGGGCTCCCATGCCCAATACCGACATCCTCCCCCGCGCCCGGGCCATCTTCGCGCGCCTGCGCACGCGCTACCCGCACCCGGAGCCCGCCCTGGCCTGGACCACCCCCTGGCAGCTGCTGGTGGCCACGGTGCTGGCCGCCCAGTGCACCGACGCCCGCGTGAACCAGGTGACGCCGGAATTCTTCCGGCGCTGGCCCGGCCCGGCCGAACTGGCCCAGGCCGAACTTACGGACATCGAGACCGTGGTCCGCTCCACCGGATTCTTCCACAACAAGGCCAAGAACCTGCTGGCCGCGGCCCGGCTGGTCATGGCCGAGTTCGGCGGCGAACCGCCCCGGAGCATGGCCGAACTCACCCGGCTCCCCGGCGTGGCCCGCAAGACCGCCAACATCGTGCTCTCCAACGCCCTCGGGGTGCACGAAGGCATCGCCGTGGACACCCACGTCAAGCGCCTCACCTTCCGCATGGGCCTCACGGACCAGACCGACCCGGTGCGCATCGAGCGCGACCTGATGCCCCTGTTCGACCGCGCCGACTGGGGCGACGTGAACCACGTGCTGGTCTACTTCGGCCGGGAGGTCTGCCAGGCGCGCAAGCCGCGCTGCGCCCAGTGCGAGCTGGCCGACCTCTGCCCGAAACGCGGGGTGGAATCGTGACGCCCTCGATATCTCCCGCAACGCCCGACGCGCCCCGCCCCGGGACCTTCCGCATCCTGGCCACCGAGGGCCAGGCCCGGCGGGCCGAGCTGGTCACGGCCCACGGCCCGGTGCAGACCCCCATGTTCATGCCCGTGGGCACCGTGGGCTCGGTCAAGGCCGTGGCCCCGGACGACCTGACGGCCATCGGGTCCCAGACCATCCTGGGCAACACCTACCACCTCTACCTGCGCCCCGGGGACGAGCTGGTGCGCGACCTGGGCGGCCTGCACCGCTTCATGCGCTGGGACGGGCCCATCCTCACGGACTCGGGCGGGTTCCAGGTCTTCAGCCTCGCGGGCATCCGCAAGCTGCGCGAGGACGGGGTGGAGTTCGCCTCGCACATCGACGGCTCGCGCCACTTCTTTTCTCCGGAAAAAGTGATGCGCATCCAGGAGAACCTGGGCTCGGACATCATGATGGTCCTGGACGAGTGCGTGGGCTACGGGGCGGACCGCCGCTACACGGCCGACTCCCTGGAACTGACCACGCGCTGGGCCCGGCGCTGCCGCGAGGCCCACGCCCCGGACCGGCAGCTCCTCTTCGGCATCGTCCAGGGCGGGTTCTTCAAGGACCTGCGCGACCTGAGCCTGCGCCAGCTCACGGACATCCCCTTCGAGGGCTACGCCATCGGCGGGCTTTCCGTGGGCGAGTCCATCCCGGAGATGTACGACATCCTGGCCCACATCGCCCCGCAGCTCCCCGCGGACAAGCCCCGCTACCTCATGGGCGTGGGCACGCCCCTGGACATCCTGGAGGGAATTTCGCGCGGGGTGGACATGTTCGACTGCGTGCTGCCCACGCGCAACGCCCGCAACGGCACCCTGTTCACCTCCCTGGGCAAGGTGAACATCAAGCGCGCCGAGTACCGCGAGGACCCCGCGCCCCTGGACCCGGCCTGCTCCTGCTACGCCTGCCGGACCTTTTCCCGGGCCTACCTGCGCCACCTCTACGTGAGCCACGAGCTGCTCTCCTACCGCCTCAACTCCGTGCACAACCTGGCCTTTTTCCTGGACCTGGCCCGGCAGGCGCGCGAAGCCATCGAGCAGGGCCGCTTCGCCGAGCTGCACGCCCACTACAAGCAAGTCTACGGGGCGGCGGCCGAGGACGGGGACGACGGCCCGGAATCCGGAGACGGGGCGTGAGGCGGGTCTTCGGCCGCCTGCTCCAGCTCCTCGGGGCGCTGGTGCTCTTCGGCGGGCTGGCCGCCGCGGCGGGCCTGTACTTCGCCGGGCAGTGGCTCCAGCGCGCCGACGTCCCGGCCCGGAGCGACGCCATCGTGGTCCTGGCCGGGGACCGGCTGCGCCTGGTGACCGCGGCCCGGCTCTGGCAGGACGGCTGGGCCCCGGTGATCCTGGTGAGCCTGGGCCAGGACCGGCCGCCCTCCCCCCTGGACGACATCTACCGGCGCATGGGCTACCCGGTCTTTGCGGACCGGCAGGCCTTCGACCTGGCCCTGCTGGCCGCGGCCGGGGCGCCGCCCGGGGTGGTGCGCTTCTTCGGCGGCAACCAGGTCAGCACCGTGGAGGAGGCCGAGGCCCTGCGCGACGCCCCGGCGGCCCGGGGCCTGCGCTCCCTGCTGGTGGTCACCTCGCCCTACCACATCGCCCGGGCCCGCCTGACCCTGCGCGACATTCTGCCCGGGGACACGGTGCTGCGCATGACCCCCGCCCAGGGCGACCGCTTCCGGACGCGCTGGTGGGCGGACCAGTATTCGGCCCAGATGGTGGTGCTGGAGGTGGCCAAGCTGGTGCACTACGAGCTGGGCGGGGCATATCGGTCCACGGACGCCGCGCCCGCGGGCAACGGCAGCGCCGCCGGGTTCGTGGCCGCCCCCTGACCGCCGCCCGACCGTCGCCCGACCGTCGCCCAATCCGCCCGCCCTCCCCCTTTGACTTTTCCCGGTCCGGCCCCATCTTGTGGGCATCGGGGCCCGCCGCCCGGCGCGTTCGATCCGGTTCCGGCCCGGCCCAGGAGGATCGGCCATGTCCAACGCCCTGCGCCACGAAACCAGCCCCTACCTGCTCCAGCACGCGGACAACCCCGTGGACTGGCGGCCCTGGGGTCCGGCCGCCCTGGCCGAGGCCCGGGCCACGGACCGGCCGCTCTTCATCTCCATCGGCTACTTCGCCTGCCACTGGTGCCATGTCATGGCCCACGAGTGCTTCGAGGACCCGGAGGTGGCCGAGGTCCTGAACCGGGTCTTCGTCTGCGTGAAGGTGGACCGCGAAGAGCGGCCGGACGTGGACGACGCCTACATGGCCGCCTGCCAGGCCATGACCGGCTCGGGCGGCTGGCCGCTGAACGTGGTGGCCGCCCCGGACGGCCGGCCCTTCTGGGCCGGGACCTACCTGCCCAAGCACTCCGCCCCGCACCGGCCCGGACTCCTGGACGTGGCCCGGCGCATCGACGAGATCTGGCGCGGGGATCGCGGCCGGGCCGAGGACGTGGCCGCCCGGCTTACCGCCCACCTGGCCGCCCTGGAGACCCCGGCGGGAAACGATGAGGACGCCGACGGACCCGACCCGGACGACCTGCTGGAGCGCGCCGCCGAGACCCTGGCCGAGCGCTACGACCCGGAGCACGGCGGGTTCGGCCCGGCCCCGCGCTTTCCCATGCCCCAGAACCTGCTGCTGCTCCTGCGCCGCCACGCCCGCAGCGGCGACCCCGAGCCCCTGCTCCAGGTGGAGCGCGCCCTGGACGCCATGCGCGACGGCGGGATCTGCGACCAGCTGGGCGGCGGGTTCCACCGCTACGCCACGGACGACCGCTGGCTCCTGCCCCATTTCGAGAAGATGCTCTACGACCAGGCCCTGCTGGCCCTGGCCTACCTGGAGGCGCACCAGGCCACGGGCCGCCGCCGCTTCGCCGCCGTGGCCCGGGAGATCTTCGCCTTTGCCCGGACCGAGCTGGCCGGGCCCGAGGGCGGGTTCTGCGCCGCCCTGGACGCGGACAGCCTCGGGCCCGACGCCCAAAATGCAGACGGCCGGACCGAAGAGGGCCGGTTCTACGTCTGGACCCTGCCGGAGCTGGAGGCGGTTTTGGGCCCGGAGAATGCCGCCCGGCTGGCCGCGGCCTACGACTGCACGGCCGAGGGGAATTTCCGCGACGAGGCCACGGCCCGGCGCACCGGGGCCAACATCCTGCACCTGCCCCGGCCCGTGGCCGAGACGGCCCGTCGCCTGGGGGCCGACCCCGCGGCCTTTGCGGCCGAATTGGAGGACATGCGCGCCCGGCTGCGGACGGCGCGGGCGGCCCGGCCCCGCCCGGGACGGGACCACAAGGTGCTCTGCGACTGGAACGGCCTGATGCTGGCCGCCCTGGCGCGCGGGGCGCGGGTGCTGGGGGACGCGGACCTGGCCGCCGAGGCCGCGCGCCTGGCCCGCTTCCTGCTCGACGCCTTCGGCGCGCCGGAAGGCGGGCTGTGGCACGTGCGCGCCGGAGGCCGCAGCCATACCCCGGGCTTTCTGGACGACTACGCCGCCCTGGCCTGGGGCCTGGCCGAGCTGTACCAGGCGGACTTCGACCCGGTCTGGCTGGCCGAGGCGCGGCGGCTGGCGCGGGAGATCCCCCCGCGCTTCGGCGCGGCGGGCTCCGGGGCCCTGCACCGGGCCGAGGCGGACCCGGACCTGCCCCTGCGCCGCATCGAGGGGCCGGACGGGGCCATGCCCTCGGGCGACGCCCTGGCGGCCTGGGCCCTGGCCCTGACCGGCCGCCTGACCGGGGACGCCGAGCTCACGGCGACGGCCCGGGGCGTGGCCGCGGCCTTCGCCCGGGATTTGGAGCGCTTCCCCGCGGCCTTCGCCTTTCTCATCTGCGCCCTGGACCTGGCCGACCCGGACGCCCCGGAGGCCGTGCTCACGGCCCGGGACGCCGCCGCGGCCGAGCCCATGCTGGCCGCCCTGCGGCCGCGCTGGCTGCCGGGACTGGTGGTGCGCCTGGTGACGCCGGAGACGTGCGGCCCCCTGGCCGCGGCGGCCCCGGGACTGGCCGCGGAGATCGGGATGGAGGCGGCGCGAATCCCCGAAGGCGGGCCCGGGGTGCGGGCCCGGGTCTGCGCCCGGGGGGCCTGCCGCCTGCCGGTTACGACGCCGGAGGCGCTGCTTCGGCTGCTGCCGGAATGACCCGGTCCTCGAACCGGGCCGCGAAATCGGCCAGGCTCAGGTTCACCGGGCTCTCGTCCTGGGCCTGGTCCAGGCCATGGAAAAGTTCGCTCAGCAGATCGGCCCGGCCGGACACGTCCTGCACCCCGTTCTCCCGGGCCACCCCGGACACGGCGCGCACCACGTCGGTGACGCGGATGGTGGCCGGGGCCCGGCCGGGCAGCCAGAACCGGCGGTCCGGGTCATCGGCCCGAAAGGCCAGGCCCTCGGACTCCAGGGCCAGGTAGACGTCGCCCAGCAGCTCCTCGGGCACCATGAGCCGGTCCGCCAGCTCCTCCACCGTGGCCTGGGGCTCGCCCAGGGCGAAGCGGCGGGCCATGTCCAGCATGAGCAGCACGGCCAGCTTCTGGCGCTCGCGCAGCCCGGCCCGGCGCACGAAGCGCTGGCGCGTGAAGCTCTTGACGTACTGCACCGCGAAGCTGACCTCCGCGCCGAGCAGCACGATGACCCAGCTGATGTACATCCAGATGAGGAACAGGGGGAGCTGGGCGAAGCTGCCGTAGATGGCGTTGTAGTTGCGGAAGCCGATCTGCCAGGCGATGTAGGCCCACTGCGCCCCCTGCCAGAGCACGCTGGCCACGGCCCCGCCGATGGCCGCGCTCCCGAAGCGCACCTTGGTGTTGGGCATGAAGGCGTAGACAAAGGTGAAGCCCAGCCAGAGCAGGACATAGGGGGTGAGCTTGAGCAGCGCGGCCTCCAGCCAGCCGATGGCCGAGACCGCCAGCAGGGTCTGCACCAGCTGGTGCTTCTGCAGGGAGACCGTGACGCTGGTGGCCGCGATGGCGATGACCGGGCAGACCAGGATCACCGAGAAGAAGTCCGTGAACTTGCGCCAGGCGCTGCGGCCGCGCGGCACCCGCCAGATGGTGTTGAAGGCCTGCTCGATGTTGGAGACCATGAAGAACACCGTCACCAGCAGGGTGACCATGCCCATCCAGCCCAGGGTCTTGACGTTGGTGCGCTCGATGTAGCCCAGGATGTTCTGCACCACATCGGCCCGCCCGGCGGACACGCCCATGAGCAGGTCCCGGATGAAGGCCGTGTTCTGGAGGCCCAGGCCCTTGGAAATGGAGAAGGCCACGGCCAGGAAGGGCACGATGGAGAGCATGGTGGTGTAGGTCAGGGCCGAGGCGCGGATGATGCATTTGTCCTCGAAAAAGCCCTGGATGACCAGGAACACCCAGCGCGCCAGCCCCCGCACCCGGCGGCGCAGGGGGGACATGGAGACCGTGTCGGCGTTCCAGATCTCCGACCCGAAGAAGTCGATCACCCTGGCCGGCAGGCCGTTTCCCTTCGCCATGCTCTCGGTCCTCCGGCGGGCGGTTCCCGCGCCGTGATGCTACACGCAGCCCGGTCCGGGACGCAAGCCGGTGCGCCCCGCGCCGCCTCAGAAAATAAGCCGTTGCAGATACTGGAAGGGCTTGAGCGGGATGGAGATGACCTCCTTCACCGTGTTCTCCAGGATCTTGTCGCCGGGCACGCTGACCCCGGGATCCGTGAGGCAGCCGCGGATGAGGATGGGCACCGTGGGCGCGGCCAGGTACTCGGCGTTGAGCTTCAGGTCGATGAGGTTCTGGGCCAGGTCGAAGTAGCCGCCGCCCGTGCCGCGCATCAGGGTGGAGTCCAGCAGGAAGTTGGTGACTTCGAAGCGGCCGTTCTGGGCGGCGAAGGTGGCCCGGGCCAGGCTGAACTTGGAGCGGGACTCCTTGGCCGGGTCCTGCCGGCCGCCCAGGAAGCGGTAGGACCCGTTGCGCACGGTGAAGGCCGCCGTGCCCTTGAGGGTGTTCAGCAGGTCCTCGTCCGTGGCCCCGCGGGCGGTGAAGTCCAGGGTCACGTCGGAGACCCCGCGCACGTAGTCGCGGTCCATCTGGTCCTGCAGGAACTCGCCGGTCTCGAAGTCGTCGGCCATGAGGTCCAGGTCCATCTCCAGGGCCTTGGGCCCCACCACCACCACGAGCCCGGCGTCCATGGAGCCGCCGTAGAACCCGGCCGAGACCGGCTCCAGGGTGAGGCGTCCGCCCGCGGCGTCCAGGGTGGCCGCGAGGTTGCGGTGGCGGATGCCGAAGAAGCGCAGCCGCTCCATCTTCAGGGCGCCGTGCATGTTCAGCGCGCGCAGCAGCTCCAGGGGCAGGGGCCGGGGCGGCTCGGAGTTGTCCGTGCAGCGGCCGTCCTTCATGGCCCGGGCCGCGGCCTTGCCCGGCTTGGCGCGGAAGCGGTCGGCGTCCAGGGCCCCGCCCGTGAGGTCGAAGGTGATGCGCCCCCGGCCCCAGTCCGCCAGCCGGAGCGCGCCCTTGACGCTGAAGTCGTCCAGTCCGGCGGTGAGCCGGGTGCAGTCCAGGTCCCGGCCGCGCAGGGCCACGTCCGCCTCCAGGCGCGGGGACTTGTAGACGCCGGGGTCGCGCGGCTCGCCCGGGTCCACGCCCCAGGTGCGCAGCACCCGGGCCAGGTTGGCCGCGGAGGCCGCCAGGCGGCCGGTGACCACGCGGTCGTCCGAAAAGATCTTCTCCCCGCGCAGCTGGCCCCCGGCCTTGGCCCCGGTGGCCTCGGCCGTGAGGTCGGCCAGGCTCAGACGCTCGGCGTCCAGGTCGAAGTCGGCGTCGGCGGTGAGCACGGCCACGGCGTCGGCCGCGGGCAGGCCCTTGCCCTTGTACTGCACGCCCAGGGCCGTGCGCTCCAGGCGCAGACGCCCCAGGCCGAAGTCCAGGAGCAGGCGGCCGCCGAGCTTGCCGCTCAGGGCCCAGCCGTCCGGGGCGGCGTCCAGGTCCAGCGCCGCGTTGGCGGCGAAGGCGAAATCGTCGTGCCCGCCGCCCTGGCCCGCGCCCTTGATCGTGGCGTTGAGGGCCAGGGACTTGTACTGCACCACGGTCCTTTTGCCGTCCTTGCCGGCCACGCGCAGGGTCCCGGGACGCAGGCGGTAGGCGGCCTTGAGGCTGGCCAGCCGGAGCACGTCGTCGATGATGCGCTGCCTGGCGAAGGGGGTGCGCGGCAGGCTCACGCCGATGTCCGCGTCGCCCTTGCCGGTGAGCTCCCAG
>JBFWIY010000010.1:0-15588 GCA_050255855.1 Desulfovibrionaceae bacterium | reverse complement strand
CATGAGCCGGGCCGAGGCCGGGTAGCCCAGGTCGTAGATCCAGCTGGCCATGAGCAGCCGGAAGTCGTTGGTGTAGCGCATGCTCGCGTAGTCCACGTTGCGCCGCCGGGCCAGGGCGTCGAGGCAGGCCGGGGTCCAGCGCGCCGGGTCGGAGGCCAGGCCCAGGAGCACCACGTTGTTGCGGGGGGCGTCCGCGTCCAGGTGGGCCAGGAGCACGGCCATGATGTCCAGCTTGTCCGCGTCGCGCACCACCCGGGCCACGTGGTCCAGGGGCGGGCGCAGGTTGGACGGCAGGGCCCGCCGGTTGTGCAGGCGCACGGCGGCCAGCACCACCCCGCGCTCGCGCCGGGGCAGGCCGTCCAGCAGCGGGCCCCGGGCCAGGGCCTCCAGGCTCAGACGGGCGTGGTCCGCGCTCTTGGCGTCCTGGAAGGTGCGCCAGCGGGCATACTGGGGAAAGCGGCCGGTGTCGTGGAACAGGGCGGCCACGGCGGACAGCCGGGCGGCCGGTTCGGGCAGGGCGGACTCGGCGGCGATGGTCTGGGCCAGCGCCGTCACGCGCAGGGTGTGGTCGATCTTGAGGCGGACATTGGCCCGGTCGTCGGGTTCGCCGGTCTTGTAGGGCTCGGCAAAGGCCAGGAAGCGGCGGGTCAGTTCCTCGAATCCGGGGGTAGCCATTTCAACAGCCTCTTGCGGTGCAGACGGTGGTCGGTCTCGCTGATCTCCCCGGCGGCGAGGCGGCGGTCCAGCTCGGCCAGCTCCTCGCGGGCCTCCCGTTCGTTGTCCTCGTCCCAGCTCTTGTCGCGGAACAGGCCCTTGGGGCCGTGGAGGAGGCGCAGGAACAGGACCACCCCGCCCAGGATGAGCAGCAGGAAGAGGGCCTTGGCCGCCATGGCCAGCAGGGGTTCGCCGTAGCCCGGACCAAAGGGCCAGGTGTCCCAGAAGGAGGGCACGGCCGGGGCCGTCGGCTCCGGGGCCTGGGCGCCGGTGACGGCGGAGACGGCGGCGGAGAGGACGGAGAGGAGGGCGGCGACGGGGGATGGCGGCATGGGGACCTCGCAGGCCCGAGGAGGGCCGGAACCACCCATACGTTCCCGGGCCGCCGCTGGCAAGTGCCGGGGGCGCGCCCTGCGCCCCGGGCGGCCGCCCCGCGGTTGTGTCGCGGGCGGGAGTGGTGTATTGGGGACGGAGACGCTCGGGGAGAGGGCCGCATGAGAACACTCATCGTCGAGGACGAGTACACCAGCCGCCGCTACCTCCAGGCCGTGCTCTCCCCCCACGGGGAGTGCGTGGCCGTGGACAACGGCGAGGCCGCCGTGCGCGTCTTCGGCGAGAACCTGGCCACGGGCCGCCCCTTCGACCTGGTGTGCATGGACATCATGATGCCCGGCATGGACGGCATCACCGCGGTGGCCGGCATGCGCGACGCGGAGCGCCGCAGCGGCGTGCGCCCGGCGAACGAGGCCAAGATCCTCATGGTCAGCGCCCTGGACGATCCGCGCACGGTCATCAAGGCCTACTACCAGGCGGGGGCCACCTCCTACCTGACCAAACCCATCTCGATGGACGCCCTGTCGGTCAAGATCCGGGAGATGGGCCTCAAGACGGACTAGGGAGACCTGGGGAATGTCGAGCATGTTGCGTACCGGCCTCGTGGGCCTCGCCGCCACGCTGGCGCCCGTTCTGGCCCGGGCCGCGGAGCCCGTGGAGATGGTCTCGGCCCAGGGCGGGGCCTTTTCCCGGGGCATCCTGCCGCTCATCTTCATCGGCATCCTCATCTACGTGGCCCTGCGCATCTTCGGCCGCCGCCCGGGCGGCCGGGGCGGCGGGCCCTTCGGCGGCCCCGGGACCCCTCCCGGCGGCCCTCGGCCCGGCTCCGGCTCCGGTTCCGGCCGTCCCTCCGGCCCGGGCGACTATTCCCACCCGGACGACCCCGAGAACCTGCGCGACGCCTATTCCCGCGCCCGCGCCTCCTGGGAGTGGCTGTCCGGCGAGCCCGGGCGCGACACCCAGGCCGGCCCGGCCATGCCCGTCCCGGCCGGCGGGCCCGCGCCCTTCGACGCGGCCGAGTTCCTTGAGGGGGCCAAGGCCGCCTACGGCCGCATCCGCCACGCCCTGGCCTCGGGCGACCGCGACGACGCCCGCCAGTTCGCGGACGACGCGGCCCTGGACGCCCTGGTGGGCGGCGCGGACCCGGCCAGCCTGCCCGGCGAGGTGCTCCTGGTGAACGCCCGCCTGCTGGAGACCAAGACCATCGGAGGCCACACCACGGCCTCGGTGTATTACGACGCCACGGCCAAGGCCCTGGGCCAGGGACAGCCCGTGTCCCTGCGCGAGGTCTGGCGCTTCGGCTGCGACGACGACAACCCCGATTCCCACTGGCGCCTGGAGGCGGTGCTGCCCGCCGAGCCGGCCCTGGCCTGACGAGACATCCACGAGACACCCATGACCATGACCCTGCCTCCCGGGGACGCCTCCCTGGGCGAACTGTTGGCTGTGGCCCAGCGCCGCTTTGGCCCCATCGCCTTCGAATCCGTGGGCCTCGGCGCCCGGCATTTCGAGCTGCCCCAGATCGCGGACATGCCCGCCTACCTGGAGCGTCTGGCGGCCAAGGCCGGGCCCGCGGGCAAGCTGAACCTGCCCCTGTGGGCCAAGATCTGGCCCTCCTGCCTGGTGCTGTCCATGTTCCTGGAGCGCTATCCCTTCCCCGAGGGGGGCACGGTGCTGGAGGTGGGCGCGGGCACCGGCCTGGTGGGCCTGTCCGTGGCCGCGGGCGGCCGCGACGTCATCCTCTCCGACCTGGAGCCCGGGGCCCTGCTCTTCGCCCGCATCGCCACCCTGAAGAACGGCCTCCAGGACCGGGTGCGCGTGCAGCAGGTGGACTTCACCCGCGACCACCTGCCCGAGCCCTGCCGCACCATCATCGGCTGCGAGGTGCTCTACAACGAGGCCCACGCCGCGCCGCTGCTGGCGTTCCTGGCCGACAACCTGGCCGAAGGCGGCGAGGTGGTCCTGGCCATGGACCGGGTGCGCACCGGCAAGACCTTTTTCTCCCTGGCGCGCGAGCGCTTCCAGATTCTCATGAAGGAGGTTCCGGTCCGCGACCCGGAGACCGGCGCGCAGTCCCACTGCGTGCTCTACCGCATGCGGGCCAAGGCGTGATGCTGATACTCAAACGCTGCCCCAAGGCCTACACCCGCGACCAGGACAAGGCGCTCAGCCCCGAGCAGACCGTGGCCCGGGTCAAGGCCCGGCTGGCCGAACGCGCCGACGGCGTGCTGGCCGAGACCGACCGCGTGGACACCGGCCGCCTGGGCATCCCGGTCTACGTGAGCGTGTGCGGCCCGCGCGCCGCCCTGGTCATGCCCACGCGCAAGCAGATGGGCAAGGGGGCCTCCCCGGCCCAGGCCGAGGCCTCGGCCCTCATGGAGCTGGTGGAGCGCTTCAGCTTCTTCAGCTTTTTCGACGACGACGACAACTTCGAATACCTGACCTTTTCCGAGGCCGAGGCCCGCTGGCCGGGCGGGGTGGTCCCCCTGGAGCGCATCCTCCAGTCCGTGGGCGAGTCCCTGGACCCCGAGGCCGCCCGCCGCGTGCTGGACACCCGGCGCTGGGCCTTCGCCCCGGCCCTGGACGTGGCCGCGGGCCGGGAGGTCCGCCTGCCCCTGGACTGGTTCCGGGCCCTCAACGAGTTCAACGGGTCCAGCGCGGGCAACAGCCCGGAGGAGTCCGTGCTCCAGGGGAGCTGCGAGCTGGTGGAGCGCCACGTCTGCGCGGTCATCGACCGCACTCGGCCCGAGCTGCCCACCATCGACCCGGCCGGCCTGGGCGACCCGGTGCTGACCGGCCTGCTGGACCGTTTCACCCGCCACGGCATCCGGGTGCTGCTCAAGGACTTCACTTTGGGCCAGCCCGCGCCCACCGTGGCCGCCCTGGCCTGGGACCCGTCCACCTTTCCCGGCATGAGCGAGATCGTGTTCACCGCGGGCACGGCCAGCTCGCCGGTGAAGGCGGCCATCCGGGCGCTCACCGAGGTGGCCCAGCTGGCCGGGGACTTCGAGACCGGCCGGGTCTACGAGGCCTCGGGCCTGTCCAAGTTCACGGACCCGGCCCAGTTCGCCTGGCTCCAGTCCGGCCCGGTGGTCCCGCTGGCCGCCCTGCCCAGCCTGGAGGACCCGGACATCTTCCAGGAGCTCATGGCCCTGGCGCGCGGGCTGGCCGAGCGCGGCCACGCCCTGTACGCCGTGGACACCACCCAGGCCGACATCGACGTGCCCGCCCATTACAACATCGTGCCCGGGTTCCTGTTCCGCGAGCGCACCCCCAGCGCCAGCCTGGGCATGTTCGTGGGCCGCATGCTGGCCGAGAACGCGGACGAGGACGAGGCCGCGGACGGCCTGGCGGTCATCGCCGGGGTCTATCCCGACGCGGCGTTCCTGCCGTTCTTCGAGGGGCTGCTCGCCCTGCGCACCGGCGACCACCAGAGCGCGGCGGAGCACTTCGCCGCGTCGGAGTCCGGGCAGGCCGCCGCGGGGGAGCGCGCCCTGAGCGCCTTCTACCAGGCCTACGCCCTGGCCCAGATGGGCCTGTGGCCCGAGACCCTGCCCCACCTGGAGCGGGCCATCGCTCTGGACCCCGAGGTCAAGGAGTTCCACAACCTCAAGGGCGTGGCCCTGTTCAAGGCCCGGGACTTCGCGGCCGCGGCCGCGGCGTTCTCCCGCGTGCTGGACATCGACAGCTCCAGCGCCGCGGACCTGGCCAACCTGGGGTTATGCCACAAGAATCTGGGACGGCCCGAGGAGGCGGCGGACTATCTGGAGTCGGCCCTGCGCCTCGACCCGGATCTGGATTGGGCCCGGGACCAGCTGGAAGAACTGCGGGGAACCGAAAGGATGGATTGACAAGAAGCCGCAGGCTTTTTAGTGTCTCCGCTATGCAAGCGTGGACCGGCGGCGGAATGCCGTCGTCTGGATATCGGCACCCCGGCCTGCTTCGGGCCTGGGCATAAGGACACCGCCACTAATCCTGTAAGGAGGATCATTATGGCGCAGATCGAGTTCAAAGGCCAGAAGTTCGAGGTGGACGAGGACGGCTTCCTGCTTTCCTTCGAGCAGTGGTCGCCCGAGTGGGTCGAGTACGTGAAGGAGCAGGAAGGCATCGCCGAGCTCTCCGACGACCACAAGAAGGTCGTGGAGTTCCTGCAGGACTACTACAAGAAGAACGGCATCGCCCCCATGGTCCGCATCCTCTCCAAGGTCACCGGCTTCAAGCTGAAACAGATCTACGAGCTGTTCCCCTCCGGGCCCGGCAAGGGAGCCTGCAAGATGGCCGGCCTGCCCAAGCCCACCGGCTGCGTCTAGATCGCTGGATTTCAAGGCCTTTCTAAGGCGGGAGCATTCTGCTCCCGCCTTTTTTTGGGCCCGGGCCCGAGCGGTTTCTCTTGCCTTTCGGTGGGAATTGGGAGAGCCTACAAGCGTTCCAGACACCAATCGAACCTTCCGGTATCCGCATTCGACGTTTTCCCCCCCCATCCGAGGTAGTCATGAGTCTGAAAGGACGCATTCTTTTTCCCGTCGCTCTGTTGCTCGCCATCGTGCTGGGCATGTTCGTCGCCACCTGGACCATCACCGCCGCCCAGAAGGACGACGCGCTGCTCGTCAACCTGGCGGGCCGCCAGCGCATGCTTGGCCAGAAGATCGCCAAGGACGCCCTGCTCGGCGTGCTCAAGCCGGACGCGGGCGTGGCCCCGGGCGTGCGGCGCGACATGGCCGTGTTCGAGGCCACCCAGGCGGTGCTGGCCCGGGGCGGCGAGGCCCCGCTGACCCTGGACCCCGCCGGGCCCACGGCCGTGCTGCCCGGCCCGGGCCAGGACGCGGCCCGGCTCCTGGAGCAGGTGGCGGCCCGCTGGAGTGATTTCAAGGCCGACGTGGAGACCGCCCTGGCCACCCCGGCCCGGGCCGACGCCCCGGGCCTGGCCGCGGGCAGTACGGCGCTGCTCTCGGCCCTGGACGACGCCGTGGTCCAGCTCCAGGAGGACGCCGAGACCAAGCTCGACGTGCTCATCGCGGCCCAGGCCGCCTGCGCGCTGGTGGCCCTGCTGGCCGCCCTGCTGGTGCTGGTCACCCTGCGGCGCGACGTCGTCGCCCCCATCCTGGGCATCCGCGCCTTTGCCGTGCAGGTGGCGGGCGGCGACCTGAAGGCCCGCCTGTCCGGCGGGTATCGCTCCGAGCTGGGCGACCTGGCCACGGCCCTGGAGCGCATGGTGGCGGTGCTGGTCGAAGAGGCCGAGACCGTGCGGCGCTCCAGCGCGGAGGCCGCCCGCAACGCCCAGGAGGCGCAGGCCGCCATGGCCCGCTGTTCCGAGGACGAGCAGTCCATGCGCACCCTGGCCGAGTCCATGCAGCGCGCCGCCTCCCAGGCCGAGGGCATCTCCGGCCACGTGTCCGGGGCCGTGGACGAGCTCAGCCACGAGGTGGAGCAGGTCAACCAGAACGTGGAGATCCAGCGCGACCGCATGACCGAGACGGCCACGGCCATGAACGAGATGAACGCCGCCGTCACCGAGGTGGCGCGCAACGCCTCCGACGCCGCGCGCAACGCCGTGACCTCGCGCGAGAAGGCCCAGACCGGCGTGCAGGGCGTGCGCAGCGCCGTGGAGTCCCTGCGCGGCATCGAGGGCCGGGTGCTCTCCCTCAAGGACTCCATGAACGTCTTTGGCGAGCAGGCCGAGTCCATCGGCCAGGTGCTCGGGGTCATCACGGACATTGCCGACCAGACCAACCTGCTGGCGCTCAACGCGGCCATCGAGGCCGCCCGCGCGGGCGACGCCGGGCGCGGGTTCGCCGTGGTGGCGGACGAGGTGCGCAAGCTGGCCGAGAAGACCATGGCCGCTACCCGCAACGTGGGCGACGCCATCCAGGGCATCCAGGGCCAGGCCCAGCAGAACGTCCAGGCCGTGGAAGGGGCCGCCTCGGACATGGTGGCCTCGGTGCGCGCCGCCAGCGAGGCCGGGGATTTCATGCAGGAGGTGCTCTCCATCGTGCAGGAGACCTCGCGCCAGGTGGAGTCCATCGCCACGGCGGCCGAGGAGCAGTCCGCCACCAGCGAGGAGATCAACCGCAACGTGAGCGAGGTGACGCGCATCGCCTCGGAGACCGCCGAGGGCATGGGCCGCTCGGCCAAGGCCCTGATGGAGATCACCGGGCTCATCGGCGAGCTGGACGCCATCGTCCAGGGCATGGCCGGGTCCGGCGGGGAGGGCGTGACCTCCGAGGGCCGGGGCGACCTGGTGAGCTGGAGCGACGGCCTGGCCACCGGGGTGGACCGCTTCGACGGCCAGCACAAGAAGCTCATCGCCCTCATCAACGAGCTGCACCGGGCCATGAAGGAGCGCAAGGGCGACCGCATCCTCCTGGACGTGGTGAACCGCCTCAAGGAATACACCGTCACCCACTTCTCGGCCGAAGAAGTCCTGTTCGACAAGCACCACTATCCCGAGGTGGAGAAGCACAAGAAGCTGCACGCCGCCTTCGTGAACAAGGTGGCCGAGTTCGAGGCCGGGCTGCGCAGCGGCAAGGTCACGGTGACCATGGACATCATGCGCTTCCTCAAGGACTGGCTGGTGAACCACATCCAGAAGGAAGACCACCGCTACGGCGAGTTCTTCCACCGCCTCGGCATCCGCTAGACCTGCCGGCGGGGCGGGCGGCCTTGGCCCGCAGCGCCGCAACCGCCGCCCGCAGCGGCGGGGCGGGCCGGTTTTCGGCTTGCCCCGCCGGGACCGGGGTGGTAGCACTTGGACATTCCGATAGGGGTGCCCCGGCCGGGCCGGAGCTGAGAGAGTCCCTTGGAACCTGATGCAGTTCGCACTGCCGGAGGGAATCGGAGCCATGTCCCATTCTTCCCGTATCCGCCAGTGCCCCTAGCCCGAAGGGGGCCGTCATGACGTCCAGCGACCGGATGTCCGGTGTCCAGTTGTTTTTCCTGTGGTTCGGCGCGGCCGTGTCCGTGGCCGAGATGCTCACCGGCGGCATGCTCGCCGACCTCGGCCTGACGCGCGGGCTGTGGGCCAACGTCGTGGGCCACGCCCTGGGCTGCGGCCTGCTGGTGCTGGGCGGGCTGGTGGGCTGGCGGGAGCGCCTGCCCGCCATCCGGAGCATGCGCCTGAGCTTCGGGGCGCAGGGCTCGTACCTGCTGTCCGTGCTCAACGTGCTCCAGCTCGTGGGCTGGACCGCGGTGATGGTCATGCTCGGCGGCTCGGCCCTGGCCGGGCTCTGGGCCCAGATGGCGGGCCCGGCCCCGGAGCCGGTCTTCGCCGGGGTGGTGGGGCTGCTGGTGGCGGTGTGGGTTTTTTTCGGGGTGCGCGGGTTCAAGCGGCTGAACACCGCGGCCGTGGTCCTGCTCTTCGGGCTCACCGTGGCCCTGACCGTGCTCCTGCTGCGCCACGGCCTGCCCGAGGCGGCCTGGGCCCCGGCGGGCGGGTCCTTCTCCCTGGGCCTGGAGCTGGCGGTCATCATGCCCCTGAGCTGGTTCCCGCTCATCGCGGACTACACCAGCCTGGCCGAGTCGCGCCGGGCCGCCTGGCTGGGGCCGTTGGCCGGGTATTTCCTGGGCTCGGTGTGGATGTACGGCATCGGGCTGGTGGGCGCGGCCCAGACCGGCCAGGCCGACCCCTCGGCCATGCTGGTGGCGGCCGGGCTGGGCGCGGTGGCCCTGGCCATCGTGGGGCTCAGCACCGTCACCACCACCTTCCTGGACGTGTGGAGCGCGGCGGTGAGCAGCCAGAACGTCCGGCCGCGGCTCTCGGCCCGCTGGGCCGCGGTGGGCTTCGCCCTGCTCGGCACCGGGCTCGGGGCCTTCTTCCCCATGGAGCGCTACGAGTGGTTCCTGTACCTCCTGGGCTCGGTGTTCGCGCCCATCGTGGCCATCCTGCTGGTGGACGCCTTCGTGCTGGGCGAGGACCGGCGCGGCCGCGCGGCGGACCCGGCGGCCTTCCTGGCCCTGGCCCTGGGGGTGGCGTTCTACTACGTCGTCCAGCCCCTGGACCCGCCCGCCGGGCCCACCCTGTGCACCGTGGCCTTCTCCGGCGCGGCGCACCTGGGCCTGCGGCTGGGGGAGCGCGCCCTGCGGGGGCGAATTTTCGCTTGCCAAGGGGCCGCGAAGAAGCTATAGACCCTTCCCTTACCAACGCATTCGAGCAACGAACCGGGAGTCAACCCATGAAAAGTGATATCCATCCCAAGATCTTCAAGGCCAAGATCCGCTGCCACTGCGGCTACGAGGCCGAGGTGTTCTCCACCAAGGGCGAAGAGGTGAACGTGGAAATCTGTTCCAACTGCCACCCCTTCTTCACCGGCAAGCAGCGCTTCGTGGACACCGCCGGTCGCATCGACCGCTTCCGCAAAAAGTACGCCAAGTTCCAGGGCCAGGAGCAGTAGCTTCCCGCCCGCGGCCCCTGGGCCGCACGAACACCTCCTCTGGTTTTCGTCAGGGGAGGTGTTCTTGTCTGGCTTGCCAGGCGGGGCGACGGTCCTTATCCTCAGCCCATGCAAAACACCACTTCCTCTCCTGTCGGCGGTCGCCGCCGTCCCGGCTGGTGGACCCTCGCGGCCCTGGCGGCCCGCACCTCCGTGGGCGGCCAGGCGGTCATCGAGGGCGTCATGATGCGCGCCAAGGACCGGCTGGCCATCGCCGTGCGCAAGCCCGACGGGGTCATCCAGGTGGAGTCCCGCCCCTGGTTCAGCCTGACCCACGCCCCCCTGCTCAAGAAGCCCTTCGTGCGCGGCTTTCCCGTGCTGCTGGAGACCCTGGTCAACGGCATCAAGGCCCTCAACTACTCGGCCAACGTGGCCCTGCAGGAGAGCGGCGACGGGACGGACGGCGCGGCCGGGAGCCCGGCGGACAAGCCCCTGACCTCCTGGCAGATCGCCCTGACCATGGGCGTGGCCATCGGCGCGGCCCTGCTGCTCTTCGTGGTGCTGCCGCACTTTTTCTCCATGGTCATGAAGTGGTGGGGCCTGGGCGGCGGGGTGGACGACCTGAGCTTCCACGCCTGGGACGGCCTGTTCAAACTGGTCATGTTCCTGGGCTACATCGTGGCCATCTCCTTCGTGCCGGACATCCGGCGCGTGTTCGAGTACCACGGGGCCGAGCACAAGAGCATCTGGAGCTACGAGACCGACGGCGCGCTCACCCCGGCCGCGGCCCGGGGCTTCAGCCGCCTGCACCCGCGCTGCGGCACGGCCTTCCTGCTCTTCGTGCTGGCGGTGAGCATCGCGCTCTTCGCCGTGCTGGTCCCCTGGCTGCTGACCTTCTACAGCCCGGCCAACTACTGGCTCAAGCACACCTACATCGTGAGCCTGAAGCTGGTGCTCATGGCGCCGGTGAGCTGTCTGGCCTACGAACTCATCAAGTTCGCCGGGCGCTTCCACGAAAATTTCCTGTGCCGGGTCCTGTGCTGGCCCGGCCTGGCCATGCAACTGCTGACCACCAAGGAGCCGGACGACTCCCAGCTTGAGGTGGCCATCGCCGCGCTGAAGGGCGCCCTGGGCGAGGAGGGCTGATCCGTGTTCGAACGGCTCGAAGAGATCGAGGCGTCCTTCGTGGCGCTGGAGCAGCAGCTCAGCGACCCCGCCATCTTCAACGACCAGGAGCGCTACCGCAAGGTCTCCAAGGCCCACGCGGACCTGCGCGACGTGGTGGACGCCTTTCGCGAACACCGCCGCCTGAGCGCCGACCTGGAGGGCAACCGCGAGCTGGCCCGCGATGCCGATCCGGAGATCCGCGAGATGGCCGAGGCGGAGATCGAGCCCCTGGAGCAGCAGCTGGAGGAGCTGGAGGAGCGGTTGCGCGTCCTGCTCCTGCCCAAGGATCCCCTGGACGAGAAGAACATCATCGTGGAGATCCGCGCCGGCACCGGCGGGGACGAGGCCGGGCTCTTCGCCGCGGACCTCTTCCGCATGTACACCCGCTACGCCGAGATCCGCCGCTGGAAGGTGGAGCTCATGAGCGAGCACGAGACCGGCTCGGGCGGGTTCAAGGAAGTCATCTTCGCCGTGGCCGGGGACCAGGTCTACAGCCGCATG
This sequence comes from Desulfovibrionaceae bacterium, assembly GCA_050255855.1. Taxonomy (GTDB): domain Bacteria; phylum Desulfobacterota; class Desulfovibrionia; order Desulfovibrionales; family Desulfovibrionaceae. The sequence goes on along the minus strand of JBFWIY010000010.1, from coordinate 4,507 downwards.
AAGTACGAGTCCGGCACCCACCGCGTGCAGCGCGTGCCGGCCACCGAGTCCCAGGGGCGCATCCACACCTCCGCCGTCACCGTGGCCGTGCTGCCCGAGGCCGAAGAGGTGGACGTGGCCATCGCCCCCGAGGACCTGCGCATCGACGTGTACCGCTCCTCGGGTCCGGGCGGCCAGAGCGTCAACACCACGGACTCGGCCATCCGCGTCACCCACATTCCCACCGGCCTGGTGGTCACCTGCCAGGACGAGAAGTCCCAGCACAAGAACAAGGCCAAGGCCATCAAGGTGCTGCGCTCCCGCCTGCTCCAGCTGGAGCAGGACAAGGCCAAGGCCGCCGAGGACGAGGCGCGCCGCGCCCAGGTGGGCACGGGCGACCGCTCCGAGCGCATCCGCACCTACAACTTCCCCCAGGGCCGCCTCACGGACCACCGCATCGGGCTCACGCTGTACAAGCTGGACCAGATCATGGAGGGCGACCTGGACGACGTCATCGACGCCCTCATCGGCTACTACCAGGCCGAGGCCCTCAAGCGGCAGGCCCGGGCCTGAGCCGGGGGCGGCCGTGGCGCGGCCCCGTTCCGAGACCGTCTCCCTGCGCACCCTGCTGGCGTCCCTGACCGGCCGTTTCGCCGCGGCCGGGGTGGACTCTCCCGCGCTTTCGGCCCGGCTCCTGGCGGGCCACGCCCTGGGTCTGGACCGGGTGGGCCTGGCCACGGCCCGGGACCGGGACCTGACCCCGGCGCAGGTCGCGGCCGTGGAGGCCCTGGCCGCCCGGCGCGAGGCCGGGGAGCCCGCGGCCTACCTGCTGGGCCGCAAGGAGTTCTACGGCCGCGAATTTCTCGTGGACGCCCGGGTGCTGGTGCCCCGGCCCGAGACCGAGCACCTGGTGGAGGCCGCCCTGGCGCGTTTCGACCGCAGCGCCCCCATCCGCTTCGCCGACCTGGGCACGGGCAGCGGGGCCCTGGCCGTGACCCTGGCCCTGGAGTTTCCCAACAGCCGCGGGCTGGCCGTGGACCGCTCGGCCGGGGCCCTGGCCGTGGCCCGGGCCAATGCGGCCGCCCTGGGCGCGGCGGACCGGCTGCTTTTTCTGCGCGCGGACTTCGCCCGGCCCCTGGCCTCGGACGCGGCCCTGGACCTGGTGGCCACCAACCCGCCCTACGTCACCGAGGCGGAGTACGCCGGGCTCTCCCGGGAGGTGCGCGACTTCGAGCCGCCCGGGGCCCTGGTGGGCGGGCCCGACGGCCTGGACCCGCTGCGCCGCATCGCCGCGGCCTGGAGCCCGGCCCTGCGCGCGGGGGGCTGGCTGCTGGCCGAGCACGGGGCGGAGCAGGGCCGCGGGGCGCGGGACGTGCTCACCCCCTGGCTGCCCGGGCCCCCGGCCCCGGCCACCATTGTCGACCTCGCCGGGCTGGATCGTCTGGTGGCGGCGCGGCGGGTGTTGCAAAAATGCCACAATTAGGTCCGATGTTGTGGATTCCCTGCACCATTTCGCAGGACGGCCACAGCCCGGAATCGGATCGGTTTGACGAAAAATGAATAAATCCGAAGACGTAAAACTAATGCAAAATTTGGCACCGAGTTTGCTTGAAGGGGCATGCGGAGGACGCATGCTACAGACCACCATCGCCAAGACCATCACCTGCACGGGCATCGGACTGCACAGCGGCAAGCAGGTCGAACTCACCCTGCGCCCGGCTTCCGAGAACACCGGCATCATCTTTTCGTTCCGTAACGGCTCCGGCTCCAACTTCCTGGCCCCCCGGCCGGAGCTGGTGGTCGATACGGGCATGGCCACCACCCTGGGCGACGGCCGCGACAAGGTCTCCACCGTGGAGCACCTGCTGGCGGCCGTGCGCGGCCTGGGCGTGGACAACGTGCACATCGAGGCCGGCGGCTGGGAGCTGCCCATCATGGACGGTTCGGCCGCGAGCTTCGTCTACCTGCTGCACCAGGCCGGCATCCGCAAGCAGCGCCTGGCCCGCAAGGTGCTGCGCTTCAAGAAACCCATCGTCTTCGAGCAGGACGGCAAGTCCATCACCGCCCGGCCCCACGAGGGCTTCCGGCTGGACTACACCATCGACTTCGCCCATCCCATCATCGGCCGCCAGCGCCTGGCGCACGAAGTGACCCCCGAGGTCTTCGAGACCGAGCTCTCCAAGGCCCGCACCTTCGGCTTCCTGCGTGAGGTGGAGTACCTGCACGCCAACGGCCTGGCCCTGGGCGGTTCGCTGGAGAACGCCGTGGTCCTGGACGAGTTCAGCGTGCTCAATCCCGACGGCCTGCGCTTCGAGGACGAGTTCGTGCGCCACAAGATGCTCGACTTCGTGGGCGACATGGCGGTCATGGAGCTGCCCCTGTATGGCGCCTTCGAGGTCTTCGCCTCGGGTCACGGCCTGAACAACCAGTTCCTGCGCTACCTCAACGCCCACCGCTCCGAGTACCTGGAGGAGATCGAGCTGGCCGAGCCCCGGCTCGCCGCCCAGCCCGCGGTCCAGCCCGAGCGCGAGGCCCGGCCCGACGCCATGCCCGCCGTGGCCTGAGCCCGGCCGCTCCGGACCCCAGGTCCGATCGAACGAAGGAACCCGCCGAAAGGCGGGTTTTTTCGTTGGGGGACGGCTGCGGGGCGGGCGTTGCGGCCGGGCCGGGGGCGGGTCGGGGGTGGGGGCGGGGGGACGGGGTGAGGATCGGGCGGACCGATCCGGTGGGGCCCGGGGCGGCGGCGGGGTGCGCCTGCCACGGCGCGGCGCGGGGATTGCGAGGGGCCGATGCCGCGCGGTCCGGCGGCGATTTTCAGGGGGGAGGGAAGCCCCGAGAGGGAAGGGCGGCCGGACGCGCCGGACGCGCCGCAGGGCTCGGGGGAACAGGGCTTCGCCCGGCGGGCCGGGATCCGCGCGATCAACCCGGGGGGCAACCCGGGATCAACCCAGGATCAATCTAGGATCAGCCCAGGATCAGCCCAGGATCAGCCGGGGGAGCAGGCCGCCGTGGGCGGTCCGGGGCAGGGGCTCCACGCCCAGGAGTTCGGCCCGGGGGCCCGGGGTCTCGTTGGTCTCGGCCGCGGGGTCCGGGGCCTCGGCGGCCAGGCCCAGGCCCACCCGCAGGTTGGCGAGCAGCTCGGACAGGGCGCTCGTCGGGACGGCCCCCGCCGGGACGGCCCCCGCCGGGATGGCTGCCGGGAAGGTTCCCGCCGGGGTGAGCCGGCCCGCGCCGTGCTCCACCTTGAGGCGCAGGGCGGCCCGGCCCGGGCGCTCCAGGCGCACGGCCAGCAGCGCGCCGAAGGGCTCCAGCTCGGCGTACAGACTCGTCTCCAGCAGGTCCCCGACGCCGGTGGGCCGGTGCAGGCGCTCCAGGGTGCGCGCCTCGGGCAGCAGCCAGACCGGGTAGTCCAGGCGCAGCTCGCGCTCCGCGACCAGGGTGTTGCAGTCCGCGGCCGCGGCCAGGACCCGGGCGTGGCGCGCGGCCTGCTCCGGGGCGGCGGCCAGGGCGGCGGCCAGCTGGGTCCGCCGGGCCGCCGGGGCCGGAGCGTCCAGCCCGCGCAGCAGGGGCCCGGCCTCGGCCTCGAAGGCCGCCCGCGCGGCCACAAAGGCCTGCATGGCGTCGCGCACCGGACGGCCCGACGGGTCGCCGCCTCCGCCGCCCAGGTAGCGCAGCACGATCTCGGGTTGGAGCGCCGCCACGGCGAAGCGCAGGGGCACGCCCAGGGGGGTGCCCGGGGGCAGCTCGGTGAGCAGGGGCAGGCCGTCGGCCTCCACCCAGGTGAGCGCGCCTTCGCGGTGGGTGGCCCGGGCCAGGAGCTCGTCCCCCAGGCTCCAGCGGGCCCGGAAGGCCAGCTGGCGCTGGAAGGGCGAGCCGGACCGGGACGGCCAGCGGCCGGAGTCGCGTCCGTCCGCGCCGCGTCCGTCCTGGCCGGGGACGCGCACGGCCTACGCCTGTTCGAGGATGAGTTCGACCTCGTCCACGGAGAGTCCCGTGGCCTTGGCCAGTTGGGCCGGGGTCTTGCCCTGGTCGTGGCCCTCCAGGATGACCTGGCGCAGCACGCGGGGCGAGCGGGTCAGGCTGGCGGCCTGGTCCACGAGCTTCTTGAGCTCCTGGGCGCGGCGCTCCAGCTGCTCGTCCAGGGCGGCCAGCTCGGTCTGGCGGCGACCGAAGGTCTCCACCATCTCCTGCTCCATCTGGGCGTTGAAGCGCAGCTTGTTGAGGAAGGACTCCTGCTGGGCCTGGACCTTGGAGATCAGGGCCTCGGAGCGCCGCAGGCGCAGGAAGAAGGCCACCACGATCACCAGCAGGGCCAGCTCCACCAGGGAAAAGAGGATGAGCAGGGTGTCGGTCAGGGGCATGGTCAGATCTTGATGTTGATGATGTTGCCGGACCAGGGCGAGGCGTTGGAGCTCGCGGCCTCCTCCTCGTCCTCGGGCTGGCGCTCCCTGCGCTCGCGCTGGGGGTGGCCGCCGTCGCCGCCCTGGGCCTGGTGCCCGTCGTGGTCCACCGTGGCGGAACGCTCCTT
>JBFWIY010000009.1:14577-16416 GCA_050255855.1 Desulfovibrionaceae bacterium | reverse complement strand
CTGGACCCCGAGGCCTTTCAGGAGCGCTACGGCGACCTGGCCGCCACCACCCACGGCGCGGTGGAGCTGGCCATGATGCTGGAGGCCCAGGCCCACGACTACTACGTGCGCTGCGCGGGCGGCGTGGCGGGCGAGGCCGCCCGGGCCGTGGTTCACACCCTGGCCCAGGAGGAGAAGGCCCACCTGCGCGTGCTCGGCAACTTCCTGGACACGCGGCCGGGCTAGGCGGGGGAGGGGGACTCGTCCGGCCGCCGGAACACGGCCAGGTATTCCTGGTTGCCCTTGGGCCCGGTGATCCGCGAGGGTGCGACGCCCTCGGGCAGGAGGCCCAGCTCGCGGGCGGCGAAGTCCGTCACCAGGTCCACGGCCCGCTGGCGCAGCTTTTCGTCGCGCACCACGCCCTTGACGTTGGCCTCGGGCCCCAGCTCGAACTGGGGCTTGATGAGGGCCACCACCAGCCCGCCCGGCCGGAGCCATTGCAGGCAGGCGGGCAGAATTTTGGTGAGGGATATGAAGGAGACGTCGGCCACCACGGCGTCCACGGGCCCGGGCAGCAGGTCCGGCGGGGCCTGGCGCAGGTTCACGCCCTCCAGGCTGACCACCCGCGCGTCCGCGCGCAGCCGCTCGTGCAGCTGGCCGTGGCCCACGTCCACGGCGTAGACCCGGGCCGCGCCGTGCTGGAGCAGGCAGTCCGTGAACCCGCCCGTGGAGGCCCCGGCGTCCAGCACGGTCTGCCCCGTGAAGTCCAGGCCGAAGCGCTCGATGGCCGTGAGCAGCTTCCAGCCCCCGCGGCTCACGAAGCGCTCGGCCTCGCGCACGGCCAGCACGGCGTCTTGCGGAAGCTGCTGGCCGGGCTTGTCCACCCGGCGTCGGGCTTCGCCCTGCACCAGGAAGATCTCGCCCGCCATGATGAGGCGCTTGGCGCGCTCGCGGCTCTCGGCCAGGCCCTGCTCAAAGGCGAGCTGGTCGGCCCGCACGCGCGGGGGCATGCTACTTGTGCTCCAGTCCCAGGCGCTTGACCACGTTGGCCGCGGCCTCGCCCACGTATTCGGCCGGGGAGAGCGCCTGTTTGCGCTCCGGGGTGATGACGAGCTCGGGCCGGTTGGCCAGGTCGTCCCGCGGGGTGATCCCGAACTCGGGCGGGAAGCGCTTCTCGAAGTACATGTTCTGGAAATCCACGAATTTGAGCTGATGGGCCGTGGCGTCCAGCACGCACAGCTCGTCCGCGCTCACCAGGCCCAGGTCCCGGGCGCGGATGGCCCCGGCCAGGCACTCGCCGCCCTGGGTGCAGGCGATGTGGCCGTGGCGGTTGGCCGTGAGCATGCCCTCGATGATCTGCTGCTCCGTGACCTGCACCACCTGGAAGGCCCCCTCGCCCCCGATGGCCTCGAAGCGCTCGGCGAAGTGGCGCACGCGCGGGAAGCTCACCGGGTTGCCGATCATGGCCGCCTGGGCCACGCTGGCGCGCACGGTGACGGGCTCGTAGTGGCGCTTGGCGGGCTCGTCCACGGCGTAGTAGCGGTACACCGGGTCCGCGTGGTGGGACTGGACCCCGAAGATGCGTGGCAGCTGCGCGATGATGCCCAGCTCGTACAGCTTGAGGAACCCGGCCATGACCGCGGTGATGTTGCCCGCGTTGCCGATGGGCACGAACACGCACTTGCCGGAGAGGTCCCAGTCGTACCACTGGGCCACCTCGAAGGCGTAGGACTCCTGGCCCAGGATGCGCCAGGCGTTCTTGGAGTTGAGCAGGGCCACCCGGTAGTTGTCCGCCAGGTGCTCCACCACCTTCATGCAGTCGTCGAACACCCCGGGCACCTCCAGCACGATGGCCCCGGA
>JBFWIY010000009.1:0-14477 GCA_050255855.1 Desulfovibrionaceae bacterium | reverse complement strand
GGCGAACTGCGCCAGCCCGGCGGCCAGTTTGATGGTCATGCCCAGGGATTTTCCGAAGAACGAGCCCTTGGCGGCGCGCAGGGCCTCGCGCCAGCCGGTGCCGCCCAGGAGTTCGAAGAGCAGGCAGCCCGCAAAGGCCCCCACCAGGCCGAAGACCAGCGCGCCGAAGCCCAGGAAGAGCGGCGCGCCCAGGATGGCCCCGACGATGGCCCCGATGATGCCGCCCCAGTTGCCGCGGGAGCTTGCGCCGTAGCGCCGCGCGCCCCAGCCCTGGGCCAGCCACTCGGCGGCCTCGGCCGCCAGCGCCAGCAGGCCCACCAGCCCCACCGTGAACCAGCCCAGGTCCCCGGCGGGCCGGAGCACGGCCCAGAGCACGGCGAAGGCCAGCACCAGCCAGTTGCCCGGCAGGCTCAGCAGGTTCAGCCCCACGGCGCCCAGCGCCAGGGCGAGGAACAGGGTGGCCCAGACGTATGCCATGCCGTGCCGGTCTCCCTTGTGAAGGTCGCGCCGTTTCCGGCGCTAGTCCTGGTCGCGCAGGTCCACCACGCGCTGGGCCTTGCCCTCGCCCTTGGGGATGGATTCGGACTGCACCAGCTCCACCTTGGGCGTCACCAGGATCTCGTCGCGCAGGCGGCTCGCGATGCGCTTCTGCAGGGCGGTGAGGGTGCGCATGTCCTCCACGAAGAACTCCTCCTTGATCTCCACCTTGACGCGGATCTGGTCCATGACGCCTTCGCGGAAGAGTTCGATCAGGTAGTTCTGTCCCACCTCGGGCAGGCTCATGAGGGCCTGTTCGATCTGCATGGGGTAGATGTTCACGCCCTTGATGATGAGCATGTCGTCGGCGCGGCCCTGGATGCGGTCGATGCGGCGGTGGGTGCGGCCGCAGGCGCACGGGCCCGGGATGATGCGGGTCAGGTCGCGGGTGCGGTAGCGGATCAGCGGCATGCCCTCGCGGGTGAGGTTGGTCATGACCAGCTCGCCCACCTCGCCGTCGGGCACGGGCTCGCCGGTCTCGGGGTTGACGATCTCCAGGACGTAGGCGTCCTCCCAGACGTGCATGCCGCACTGGTATTCGCACTCGAAGGCCACGCCCGGGCCGTTCATCTCGGACATGCCGAAGGAGTTGTAGGCCTTGAGCGCCAGCAGCTCCTCGATGCGGCGGCGGACCTCCTCGGTGTGGGGCTCCGCGCCGATGAGGGCGATGCGCAGGGGCAGGCTCTTGGGGTCGATGCCCTGTTTGACCAGGAATTCGGCGAAGTACAGGGCGTAGGAGGGAATGATGTGGGCCACCGTGACCCCGAAGTCCTGGATGAGCTTCACCTGGCGCTTGGAGTTGCCCGCGCCCGCGGGCACGGTGAGACAGCCTAGGCGCTCGGATCCGTAGTGGATGCCCAGGCCGCCCGTGAACAGGCCGTAGCCGGACATGTTCTGGAGCACGTCGGTCTTGCGCACGCCGCAGCAGTACATGGACCGGGCCATGAGCCGGGCCCACTCGTCCAGGTCCTTCTGGGTGTAGAACACCGCGGTGGGGGTGCCGGTGGTGCCGGAGGAGGCGTGCAGCCGGACGAAGTCCTCCTTGGGCCGGGTCAGCATGCCGAAGGGATAGCTGTCGCGCAGGTTCTGCTTGGTGGTGAAGGGCAGCCGCCGGATGTCGTCCACGGTGCGGATGTCCTCGGGGCCGACATGGGCCTCGGCCAGGGCCTTTTGGTAGTAGGGGGCGTTCTGGGCGATGGCCAGGGTGCGGCGCAGGCGCTCGGCCTGCAGGGCCTCCAGTTCGGCGCGGGGCATGGTTTCCAGGTTGTCGAAGTACATGCGGAGTTCCTCGAAGCTGGGTGATAGGGTTGGTCGCGGCCCGGTCAGGAGCCGTAGACCTCGGACGGGTCCGGGGCGTCGATCTTGTTCTCGAAGGAGGCGTACTTCTCCACGAAGATCAAGTCCACATCCCCCACGGGGCCGTTGCGCTGTTTGCCGATGATGAGGGTGGCGGTATTGTCCACGAAAGCGGCCTCGTCCTGGGCCTCCTCGCCGGATTTCCGCATCTTCAGGCGCTTGTAGTAGGAGTCGCGGTACAGGAACACGATGACGTCGGCGTCCTGCTCGATGGCCCCGGACTCGCGCAGGTCCGAGAGCATGGGCTTGGGCGGATTGCGGTCCTCCACCCGGCGGTTGAGCTGCGAGAGCGCGATGACCGGGACGGCGAGCTCCTTGGCCAGGGCCTTGAGACTGCGCGAGATGTCGGAGATCTCCTGCTCGCGCGAGTCCGGGTTGCGGCTGGAGCGCATGAGCTGGAGGTAGTCCACGATGACCAGGCCGATGTCGTGCTGGCTCTTGAGGCGGCGGCAGCGGGCGCGCAGCTCCAGGGTGCTGAGGGCCGGGGTGTCGTCGATGAACAGCGGGGCCTGCATCAGGGCGTCGGCCCCGTCGTGGATAAGCGGCCATTCGTCGTCGGAAAGATACCCGGTGCGGATGTGCTGGAGCGGCACCCGGGAGCGCGTGGAGAGCAGGCGCGTCATGAGCTGCTCCTTGCTCATCTCCAGGGAGAACACGGCCGTGGGGGTCGCGTTGGCGCGGTTGGTGGCGGCGTTGAGGGCCAGGTTCAGGGCGAAGGCCGTCTTGCCCATGGAGGGGCGGCCGGCCACGATGATGAGGTCGGACTTCTGCAGGCCCGCGGTCATCTTGTCGAACTCGGCGTAGCGCGTCTCGATGCCGGTGATCTGGCTCTTGCGCAGGAACCGCGCCTCCACCTCGTCCACCACCTGGTTGATGAGGTCCTTGCTGGAGACGATGGGCGAGGTCTGGCGGGCGTCGGTGATGGCGAAGATGTCCTGCTCGGCGCTGTCCAGCAGCTCCTCCACCTCGCCGGAGTCGTAGCAGCGGGAGATGATGCTGCTGGCCGTGTCGATGAGGTGGCGCAGGATGGCCCGGTCGCGCACGATGTGGGCGTGGCGGGCGGCGTTGGCCGCGCTGACCACGCTCTCGCCCAGTTCGGCCAGGTAGACCGGCCCGCCCACCTCGTCGAGCTTGCCCATGCGGGTCAACTCGTCGGCCACCGTCACGTAGTCCATGGGGTGGTTCTTGTTGTAGAGCGCGAGGAAGGCGGCGTAGATCTCCCGGTGGGCCGGGGAGTAGAAGTCCTCGGGGACGATGGTGTCCACGAGGTTGTGCAGCACGGCGTTGGACTGAAAAACCCCCCCGAGGACCGCGCGCTCGGCGTCGAGGTCCTGGGGGGGCAATTTCCGGACGAGATCCGCGGAGACCCGGGAGAGGGCCTCCTGGGTGGATTCGGGGCGGCCGCTATTCGGCCGGTTCGCTTTCCTGCTGCTCGTCGGACTGGGCATTGTCGTCAACCGGCTGGCTTACGGAATCGTCGGCAACCGGCGCCTCGGCGGGCTGCCCGTGACGCACGACCGAGAGCTTGATCTCGGCGTCCACGTCCGGATGCAGTCTGACGGCGATCTCGAAGTCGCCCAGCGCGCGGATCGGTTCGTCGAGCATAATCTTTTTGCGGTCGATTTCAAGGCCGTTCTCGGCCAGGGAGGCCGCGATGTTGGCGGAGGTGACGGAGCCGTACAGCTTCTCGCCCTCGCCCACGCGCACCTCGATGGTGATGGGGCAGGCGGCGATCTTGGCGGCCAGCTCGCTCGCCGCGGCGCGCAGGGAATCGGCCTTGGCCTCCAGCTTCTTGCGCTCGTTCTCGAAGCGCTTGAGGTTGGCGTCCGTGACCGTCATGGCCAGACCTTGCGGAATCAGGTAGTTGCGCCCGTAGCCCGGCTTGACGGTGACGATGTCGCCGAGGCTGCCGAGGTTCTCTACGTCGGCGCGAAGGATCAGTTTCATGGACGCGCCCTCCTAGCTCGACTTCTTCTTGACGTCCGTGGAGTGCACGGTGGTGTAGAACAACAGCGCCATCTGCCGGGCCTGCTTGATGGCCGTGGTCAGGGCGCGCTGATGCTTGGCGCAGGTGCCGGTGATGCGCCGGGCCAGGATCTTGCCGCGCTCCGTGGTGAAGTCGCGCAGGATGTCCGGGCGCTTGTAGTCGATGGGCAGTTCGGGGTCCGCGCAGAAGCGGCAGAACTTCTTGCGGGGGGTGAATTTCTTTCGGAACGCCATGATCAGCCCTCCTGCTCTTCGGGGCTCTTGGCGAGCTTCACCGTGATGAACTTCAGAATCCCGTCGGCGATGCGGATGTTGCGCTCCAGCTCGATGACCAGGGCGCCGGGGGCATCGTAGACCACGCGCAGGTAGTAGCCGCGGGTCTGTTTCTTCACGGGATAGGCCAGGGTGCGCATGCCCCAATGATCGAGTTCGGCCACCTGGCCGCCCTCACGGGTGATGACGCCCGTGAGGTTCTCGATGATGGCGTTGCGCGCGTCTTCCTCCAGCTCGGGAGAGAAGAGCAGCATCGTCTCGTACTTCACCATGTTTGGTCCTCCTTATGGGCATTGGCCCGCGCACGGGGCGCGAGCAAGGCAGACGGGCTATGTATGAGACTTCATGCCGGGTGTCAAGTGCGCGGGGGCCCGTCCTTGGGGTCTTCGGGGACCTCGGGGGGCTTTTTCCCGTCCTTGCCCTGGTCCGGCGGCGTCCAGCCGCAGGATTGCCCGGACATTCAGGTCCGGATGCCGAGCCGGGGCAGCACCCAGCGTTGGAGCACCACCCAGGCGACCACCACGCCGAGGAGCACGAGGATGTCGCGCACGGCTAGTCCTGGGACAGGTCCCGGCCCGTGAGGCGGGTGAAGGCCTCCAGGTACTTGTCGCGGGTGCGGGCCTGGATGTCCGCCGGGATGTTGGGCGCCGGGGGCTTCTTGTTGAAGCCGATGTCCTTGAGCCAGTCGCGCACGTACTGCTTGTCGAAGCTCGGCTGGGAGCGGCCCGGGGCGTAGCCGTCCATGGGCCAGAAGCGCGAGGAGTCCGGGGTCAGGACCTCGTCGATGAGCAGCAGCTGGTCCCCGCACAGGCCGAACTCGAACTTGGTGTCCGCGATGATGATGCCGCGCTGGCGGGCGTAGTCCCGGGCGCGGGAGTAGATGGTCAGGGCCAGGTCCTCCACCTTGTCCATGAGCCCGGCCGGGAGCATGGCCGCGGCCTGGGCCACGGTGATGTTCTCGTCGTGCTGGCCCAGCTCGGCCTTGGTGGACGGGGTGAACAGGGGCTCGGCCAGCATCTGGGACTCCTGGAGCCCCTTGGGCAGCCGGTGGCCGCAGACCTCGCCGGTCTTCTGGTAGTCGGACCAGCCCGAGCCGGTGATGTAGCCGCGCACGATGCATTCGATGGGCAGGGGCTTGGCCTTGCGCACCAGCACGCTGCGCCCGGCCAGCTGGTCGCGGTAGGGCGCGAGCTGGGCCGGGAAGTCGTCCACCCGGCTGGCCAGCACGTGGTTGGGCACCAGGTCGGCGAATTTGTCCATCCAGAACAGGGTGATCTGATTCAGGATCTTGCCCTTGTCCGGGATGGGGTCGGGCAGGATGACGTCGAAGGCCGAGAGGCGGTCCGTGGTGACGATGAGCAGGCGCTCGGCGTCGATCTCGTAGATGTCGCGGACCTTGCCGCGCGAGGCCAGGGGAAAGGCCGGGATGTCGGTCCGGATGATGGTGCTCATGAACGCTCCTTGCGGGTTCGGGCCTCCACCGAGCGGGCGTGGGCCTCCAGGCCCTCCAGGCGGGCCAGGCGGGCGATCTTGTCGCCATGGGCGGCCACGTAGTCCGGGGAGGTGGCGATGATACTCGATTTCTTGCAGAAATTCTGCACGGACAGGGCCGAGGAGAAGCGCGCCGTCCCCAGGGTGGGCAGCACGTGGTTGGGCCCGGCGAAGTAGTCGCCCACCGGCTCCGGGCAGTGGTGGCCCAGGAAGATGGCCCCGGCGTGGCGGATCTTGCCCAGCAGGGGGAAGGGTTCGGCCACGGCCAGCTCCAGGTGTTCCGGGGCCACCTCGTTGACCAGGCCGACGGCCGCGTCCAGGTCCGGGGCGATGACGATGGCCCCGTAGTGGGCCAGGGACTTCTCGGCGATGGCCGCGCGCGGCAGTTCGGCCAGGCGGCGGGCCAGGGCGGTCTTCAGGGCCTCGGCCAGGGGCGCGGAGGTGGTGATGCACAGGGCCGCGGCCAGCGGGTCGTGTTCGGCCTGGGAGAGCATGTCCGCGGCGATCCAGTCGGGATTGGCGGTGGCGTCGGCCAGGATGACGATCTCGCTCGGCCCGGCCACCATGTCGATGCCCACCCGGCCGGTGAGCAGGGCCTTGGCCGTGGCCACGTACAGGTTGCCGGGCCCGGCGATGACGTGGCAGGGGGCGATGGTCCGGGTGCCGAAGGCCAGGGCGGCGATGGCCCAGGCGCTGCCCACGGGGTGGACGCGTTCGATGCCGAGCACCGCGGCGGTGGCCAATATATATGGATTGAGGGAGCCGTCCTTGCGGGGCGGGCTGGCCACCAGGATCTCGCGCACCCCGGCCACCCGGGCGGGCACGGCGTTCATGATGAGGCTGGAGATGAGCGGGGTCTCGCCGCCCTGGCCGCCGGGCACGTAGAGGCCCACGCGGTCCACCGGGCGGACCATCTGGCCGAGGATGGTGCCGTCGGGCTCGGTGGTCCACCAGGATTTCTCCACCTGGCGTTCATGGTAGCGGCGCACGTTGGCCGCGGACTGTTCGATGATGGCCAGGTCGGCGGCGGGCACGGCCGCGCGGGCGGTCTGGATGGCCGCGGCGGGCACGGTGAGGTTTTCGGCGGTGTAGCCGGGGCAGTCGAAGCGGCGGGTGTATTCCACCAGGGCGTCGTCGCCGCGCTGGCGCACGGTGTCGAGCACGTCGCGCACCTGGGCCTCCACGTCCATGCCCGGGTCGCGCCGCTGGTCGAGGCGGCTGCGCACGGGCGCAAAGGACGGCAGGTCGGGACAGGAAAAGATCGGACAGGGCATGGGAGCATGTTCCTTGTGTGGGTTCCCGGGTCGGTCCGGGTCACCCGCAGGCATACGCAAAAGGGGCCGGGAAGTCGAGTCCCGGCGGGCGGCCCGGAAGGGCGGAGAGCGCGCGGGGGCGGCGTTTCGGGGAAAACGAAGGGCCGGAACCCGAAGGTTCCGGCCCAAGGTGAGGTCGTGTTCCTGCGTTGAGGATTAGAACTTGTACTGAACGCCGAGCAGGACCTTGTAGGCGTCCTTGTCGTCGGCGACGCCGTCGGCGATCTCGGCCCAGTTGTCACGGTCCATGCTCACGTCCAGGTAGGACAGGCTCAGGGCCAGGGTCAGCTGATCGTACACCTTGTAGCGGTTGAGCAGAGAATACTCAACCAAGGAGTCGTCCTCGGTCAGGGTGTGGGTGTAGCGCACGCCACGGCCGTAGCCGCCGGCAGCGGCGGTGTAGGCGGTACCGATGTTCTTGTCGTTGGTGCCTTCGAAGTAGGCGATGCTGACCTGGTGGGTCAGACCTTCGAGGAAGGAGATGTCCTTCAAGTTCAGGCCCAGGGCCCAGTAACCCATGGTCAGGTCGTCGCTCTGGCACTGCGCGCCGCTCTGGGAGACGACGTCGCGGGCGTCACCGAAGAAGTCCTTGCCGGTCCAGAAGGTGCCCGGAGCCAAGCCGGTGGACACGGTGGGCAGGCGCTCGGAGTCGCCGCCGTCGTCGTCGGAGGCGTTGCCATCTTCACCGGAGGTGTACACGAAGTACAGCTCGGGGGTGACGAAGTCCCAACCAGTGTAGGACAGGGCGATGTCGAACTCCCAGCCGGAGCGCTGGAGGTTCTGGTCGCCGTCCTCGTCGCCGTACACGAAGCCGCCCTTGATCCCGAACGGGTCAAGCAGGCTCACGTTGAAGGCGGCGCCGCCCCACCACACGCTGACGTCGTCAGCCTTGGTCTGGGTGGCGTTCTGGGAGACCAGACCGCCGGGGATTCCACCGTAACCGTTGGCGGCCACGATGTTCATCAGGGTGTCGCTCCCGGAGTAGGCATAGGCCAAGTACGGGGTCACGGACACGCCGTCGAAGGTCAGCGGAACGGCAGCGAAGATCATGTCCAGTTCGGAGTCCTGGGCAGAGGTGCTGTCGGCGACCTGGTAGGGACGAGCCCAACCGGCCAGCAGGCCGACGTGGTCGAACAGCGGGGTGGAGACCACGGCCGCGGCGACATCGTCGTCCAGGACCGCGTTGCCGAAGGCGCCCGAGGGCAGGGCCAGGGGCATAAGGCCGGCCTTCACGTTGACCTTGGTGTTGGGCAGGGTGAAGTCCACATAGGCGTGCTTCACTTCGATGATGCCGGTCTGGTCGGCGCCCAGGGGCATGGCGGCGCCACCCCAGTTAGCCGTCCCGATCTCGATGCCGAACACACCCTTCAGGTTCTCGTTGGCGATGAACTGGAAGTAGGTGCGGACACGCTGCCACACGTCGAAATCGGACTCGGTGTTGCCCGCGTCGATGTCGCGCATGTTGAAGCCATCTCTCCAGATGGCCGCGATCTGCCAGTCACCCGTGGCTTTCACATCGACGATGGCGGACGCAGTGCCCGCCAGGCCGAGGCAGAAGGCCCCGAGGATGGCCAGAACCATCAGCTTCTTCATTTGAGTTTCCCCTTCGTTTGCAGTGTAAGGCAAAGGACGGAACACTTCCTCGTTCCGGGGACTATGACGCTGCTTTTTGGAATCTGCAAGGGTAAATGATGTATTTTTGACGATTGTAACAAATTTTTTTACCGTACAAATCGTTGGACTGCTGATGTCGCGGATAGATTGTAATTATTTTATTTAATTTAATTTATGCCACGTTAGGCCTTGGGCGACGATATTGTCGGCGGTGTGTCGGGCCATGGTTTGTACAAAAAAAACACATTGTGTGGGGATGGGAGGGGCCTGGCATCGGGGCAGGGGCCCGAGTCCCTCCAGACGCGCCCGCCTGGGGGCGGGGGCGGGGGGGGGACGGCCCGGCGGGGCGAGAGGTGGGGGCGGCGCGGCGGTCGGGACGCATGTCCGGAGACGACGGAGCGTGGACATCGGGCTGTAGGCTTTGGCCGGGAATGTTGGGCCGGGGCCCGGGCGCTTGGAGCGGGGGATCGGCCTTCGCCCCGGCCGGTCCGGAAACGAAAGGGGCCGGAACGTTTCCGTTCCGGCCCCAGAGGCTTGGTCAGGTTCGGTGTGCGAACGAGAGGCTGGACCTAGAAGGCGTACTGAACGCCCAGGGCGACCTTGTAGGCGTCCTTGTCGTCGCCAACGCCGGCGCCGATCTCGTTCCAGTTGTCCTCGTCCATGTTCACGTCGAGGTAGGCGAGGTGCAGGGCGATGGTCAGCTGATCGTACACCTTGTACTCGTTGATCAAGCTGTACTCAACGATGGAGTCGTCCTCGGTCAGGGTCTGGGAGTAAATCACGCCGTTGCCGTACGCACCGTTGGCGCCGTTGCCGTTCCAGGCGGTACCGATGTTCTTGTCGTTGGTGCCTTCAAAGTAGGCGAAGCCGATGGCATGGGTCAGACCTTCCACGAAGGAGATGTCCTTCAGGTTCAGGCCGACGGCCCAGTAACCAGTGGCGACGTCCTGGGCATTGGTCTGGGTGATGCAGTCGCGGCCGTCGTTGAACATGCCGCCGCCGGTCCAGAAGTTGCCGACGCCCATGCCGGAGGACACGGTGGGCAGGCGCTCGGAGTCGCCGTCGCCTTCGGAGGCGTTGCCGTCTTCACCGGAGGTGTAGATGAAGTACACTTCGGGGGTCATGAAGTCGAGGCCGGTGTAGGACAGGGCGATGTCGAACTCCCAACCGGAGCGGTTCAGGTTCTCGTCGCCATCCTCGTCGCCGTACACGAAGTGGCCCTTGATCCCGAACGGATCAAGCAGGCTCACGTCGAAGGCGGCGCCGCCCCACCACACGCTGACGTCGTCAGCCTTGGTCTGGGTGGCGTTCTGGGAAACCAGGCCGGCGGGAAGCCCGCCGTAGCCGTTGGCGGCGACGTTGTTGATCAGGTAGTCGTTGCCGGAGTAGGCATAGCCGACGTACGGGGTCACGGCGACGCCGTCGAAGGTCACGGGCACGGCCGCGAACAGGAGGTCCAGGTTGGAATCCTGAGCGGAGGTGCTGTCAGCGGTCTGGGCGGGGCGAGCCCAACCAGCCAGCAGGCCGACATGGTCGAACAGCGGGGTGGAGACCACGGCCGCGGCGACGTCGTCGTCCAGGATGGGGCTGCCAGCGTAGCCGCCGGGCAGAGCCAGGGGCAGGAGGCCGGCCTTGATGTTGACCTGGGTGTTGGGCAGGGTGAAGTCCACATAGGCGTGCTTCACTTCGATGATGCCGGTCTGGTCGGCGCCCAGGGGCATGGCGGCGCCACCCCAGTTAGCCGTCCCGATCTCGATGCCGAACACGCCTTTCAGGTTCTCGTTGGCGATGAACTGGAAGTAGGTGCGGACACGCTGCCAAACGTCGAAGTCGGACTCGGTGGTGCCGGCATCGGCGTCGACCATGTTGTAACCATCTTTCCAGATGGCGGCGATCTGCCAGGATCCGGTGGCCTTCACGTCGACGATAGCGGAAGCGGTGCCCGCCAGGCCGACGACGAAAGCAACCAGAGTGGCCAGAAGAGCCAAACGTTTCATGGGTTACCTTCCTTCTTTTGCAGTGCAGTTGAACAGTGGAGAAGCCGAACCATTGCCTCTTGACCGTTGTCAATACTCCGGGTTGCCGTGAATGACAAGGAAAAAAGCGCGGATTTTTGACGATGGTAAAGATTTTTTTACCGTTGAATTCTTTGTACCGCCCGTCCTGTCGGGCAACCGCATGATTTTTTTCATCATCGAGTCACTTGCGGGAACAGTCGCCCTGTCCGGGAAAATGGTGTATTTCCGGGCCATGCCCGACGCGCCGCCCCCGGAACCGGGGTTCACGTTCCTGCCCGCCCGCTATCCCGATTCCCCCGGGGTCTATCTCATGAAGGACGCCTCCGGGCGCATCCTCTACGTGGGCAAGGCCAAGAGCCTGCGCAAGCGGCTGAGCTCCTACTTCCGGGCCGGGGCGGCCCATACCGTCAAGACCCGCGCCCTGCTGGTCCGGGTGGCGCGCATCGACCTGCTGCACACGGCCACGGAGAAGGAGGCCCTGCTCCTGGAGGCGAGCCTCATCAAGAAGCACCGCCCGCGCTACAACGTGGTGCTGCGCGACGACAAACAGTACGTGCTCTTCCGCCTGGACAAGGCCAGCGACTGGCCGCGTCTGGTCATGACCCGGCGCGTGCTGCGCGACGGCTCGGCCTATTTCGGGCCCTTCACCTCGGCCTCGTCCGCCCACCAGACCTTTCGCCTGCTGGGCCGGGTCTTTCCCCTGCGCAAGTGCTCGGACCGCGCCTTCCAGAACCGGGTGCGGCCCTGCCTGTACCACGACATGGGCCAGTGCCTGGCCCCCTGCGTGCGCGCCGTGGACCCCGCCGCCTACCGCGACCTGGTGCGCCGGGTGGAGCTCATGCTGCGCGGCCGGGCCGGGGAGCTGCTCCAGGCCCTGGAGCGCGACATGCTGGCCGCGGCCGACCGGCTGGAGTTCGAGCGCGCCGCCGAGCTGCGCGACCAGGTCCGGGCCGTGCGCCGCACCGTGGAGCAGCAGGCCGCCGTGCTGGCCCACCCCGAGGACCTGGACGTGGTGGCCCTGGCCGGGACCCCGGAGGGGGTGGGGGCCGGGCTGTGCTTCGTGCGCGAGGGGCGGCTCATCGACGAGAAGCCGCTCTTCTTCCCCGGCCTGACCCTGGAGGACGGACCCGAGGTGGTGGAGGGGCTGCTCACCCAATACTATACTTCAGAGCGCTTCATTCCGCCCCGGGTGCTCATCCCCTTCGAGCCCGGGGACCTGGCCGCGCCCGAGGCCCTGGAGGCCGCCCTGGCCGAGGCGCGGGGCGGGCCGGTGCGCATCCAGGCCCCGCGCACGGCCGAGGAGAAGCGGCTCCACGCCATCGCCCGCGAGGCCGCGGCGCGGGCGCGCGGCCGGGGCGAGGGCGACATCGGCGCGCTGCTGGCCCGGCGGCTGCGCCTGCCCGGCCCGCCGTCGCGCATCGAGTGCGTGGACATCTCCCACCTGGGCGGATCCGGGGTGCGGGCCGGGGTGGTGGCCTACGAGGACGGCCGCCGCGTCCCGGAGCTGTCCCGGCTCTACGACCTGGACGAGCTGGCCCCGGGGGGCGACGACTACGCCGCCCTGGCGGCCTGGGCCGCGCGGCGCGCGGCCTCGGACCGGCCCCTGCCGGACCTGGTGCTCATCGACGGCGGCCGCGGCCAGCTGGAGGCGGTGCGGCGCGGCTTTGCCGGGGAGCTGGGCGGGGGCGGCGCGGTCCTGGGGCCCGCGGCCTGCGGCGCGCCGGAGCCGGAGGGGGAGCCCGGCCTGGAGTCGGAGCCGGAGCCCGCAGCGGAGACCGGCGCGGAGGAGGGCGGCCGGATTCCGGCCCTGGCGGCCATCGCCAAGGGGCCCACGCGCCGGGCCGGGGAGCTGGAGGACCGCATCTTCCGGCCCGGCCGCAAGAACCCGCTGCCCCTCAAGCCCGGCAGTCCGGAGCTGCTCTTTCTCCAGCGCCTGCGCGACGAGGCCCACCGCTTCGTGCTCGGCCGTCAGCGCCGGGCCCGCAAGCGCCAAGTGCTGGACAGCGAACTCATGAACCTGCCCGGGGTGGGGCCCAAGACGGCCCGTCTGCTCTGGGACCGCTTCGGCAGCCTGGAGGCCATGCTGGCGGCCACGCCCGAGGACCTGGCCGGGCTGCCCGGCCTGGGCCGGGTGCGCGGGGCCCGGGTGGCCGAGGCCCTGGCGCGGCTGCGCGCCGCGCGGCGGGCGGGCTGAACCGGACCTACAGCTTCACGGTGTCGCCCGGCAGCATGCGGAGCATGCGCGTGGCCGGGGCGTGCTTTTTGAGCCCGGCCTCAAAGGCCGTGGTGTCCTGGGCCAGCATGGGGAAGGTGCCCCAGTGCATGGGCACGGCGGCCTTGCAGCGCAGCAGCTTGCAGGCGTAGGCGGCCTGCTCCCCGTCCATGTTGAAGTAGCCGTCGATGGGCAGCAGGGCCACGTCGATGTCGTGGAACTCCGCAAAGAGCGCCATGCTGGCGAACAGGGCGGTGTCGCCCGAGTGGTACACGCAGGGGCCGCCCGGGAAGGTGAGGATGTAGCCCGCGGGCGCGCCCGAGGCCGTGGAGTGCATGGCCTGGACCATGTGAATACGCACACCGGCGAGCTCCACGCCGCCGCCCAGGTTCATGCCCACGGCCTGTTTCTGGGGCAGGCCCTGGCCCACGAGCTTGTTCACGGTGTCGAACACGCCCACCAGCTTGGCGCCCGTGGCCTTGGCCAGGTCCACGGCTTGGCCCACGTGGTCGCCGTGGTCGTGGGTGACGAGCACCAGATCGGCGCACTCCACCTCCCCGCAGGTGATGGGGGCGTTGGGGTTGCCGTGGAAGAAGGGGTCGATGACCACGGTGATGCCGTTGTGGGCGAGTTGGAAATTGGAATGACCGAACCAGGTGATGTTCATGGCGTCCTCCGCTCAGGCCCCCCAGCGCCGGAACAGGTCGTGGGGGATGGCGAGTTGGTCCAGGATCTTGCCGGCCAGGTGGTCGGCCAGGTCCGGAAGGGTGGCGGGCCGATGATAAAAGCCCGGGCAGGCGGGCAGGATGACCGCCCCGGCGCGCTGGGCCCGCAGCATGTTTTCGAGATGGATGGCGGAAAGCGGCGTCTCCCGGGGCACGAGCACCAGGGGGATCCGCTCCTTGAGGCAGACGTCGGCGGCGCGATGGATGAGGTTGTTGCCCAGCCCCTGGGCGATGGCCGCCAGGCTGGCCATGGAGCAGGGGCAGATCACCATGCCGTGGAGCCGCCAGGAGCCCGAGGCGGGCGGGGCGGCCAGGTCGCGTTCGTGGTGCACGGCGTGGGCCAGGGCGGCCAGTTCGTCCGGATCGGCGCCATCCTCGTGGCGCATGACCTCGCGCGCGGCGTCGGAGAGCACGAGGTGCAGCTCCACCCCCTCGGCGCGGCCCAGGGCCCGGGCCAGGGCCGTGGCGTAGAGCTGCCCGCTGGCGCCGGTGACGGCGAGGAGGATGCGCGTGGTCATGCCCCATCGTCTACACTCGGGCGGACGCATTGACAAGGCGGGTCGACTCGGCAAGAGTGGACGCGGATGGAATTGCGCCTTGACAGGCGCGGCGGCGGAGGTTAGCTCTTGCCGCTCGTGGGCAACTAGCTCAGGTGGATAGAGCGTCAGCCTCCGGAGCTGAAGGCCGTAGGTTCGAGTCCTACGTTGCCCACCACGAGGACTCGGAAACCCGGCCGCGGTGCAGCGGCCGGGTTTTTTCATGGCGTTGCGCAGGGAGTCCCCGCATGGTCCGTTTCCGTCTCGCCGTTGTCCTGGCCCTGCTGGCCCTTGCCTCGGGCTGCGCCCTGCGCGACTCCTCCCTGGACATCTACCTCGCCCATTCGGGAAATGCGCAGGCCACGCCCGGGCGGTTCCGGACCTGCGTGAACTTCGGGTGCCGCGACACCGAGCCC
>JBFWIY010000008.1:12945-16633 GCA_050255855.1 Desulfovibrionaceae bacterium | reverse complement strand
TTCAGGTCAGCTCGCCCGCCCCGCCCGGTGTGGTCCACCGCGCCCGCCCCCCTCCCAATCCCGCCCGGCCCGGGCCGTTTCGGGGGTGTTGCCGGTGGGGCGGGCTTGCGCTATGGCTCGCCCTGCATGGACCATGCATCGGGCCAGGCGACCGGACGCCCCGCGCGGCGGCGGCTTCCGGCCCCGGACGACCGCCTCGGGACGACGGCCGCCCTTCGGCCTCGGTAGTGGTCCATGTCCCGGGCGGGCGTCAGGGGCGGCCGTCCGGCGCGCCCGCCCGGGGCGGCCGCGCGGGTCCGGTCCGGGCCCGGCGGCGACGACTCCAGCCCCTGCCCGCAGGACATTGCATGCGAAAATTCTCCGATCTCACCGAAGCCGAAATCCTGGCCCTGGCCATCACCCTGGAGGAAGAGGACGAGCGCGTCTACGCGGACTTCGCCGACGGCCTGCGCGAGTCCTTCCCGGCCACGGCCGCCGTGCTGGAGGGCACCGGGGCCGAGGAGTCCGTCCACCGGCGGCGGCTCACGGACCTGTACAAGCAGAAATTCGGCGACCACATCCCCCTGCTGCGCCGCCAGGACGTCAAGGGGTTCGTGCAGCGCAAGCCCGTGTGGCTGGTGCGCCCCCTGGGCCTGGACAAGGTGCGGCGCTTCGCCGCCACCATGGAGATGGAGACCCGGCAGTTCTACGAGAAGGCCGCGGCCCGCGCCACGGACGCGGACGTCCGCCGCCTGCTGGACGACCTGGCCCAGGCCGAGCGCAAGCACGAGGCCAATGCCGTGCGCCTGGCCCGCACCAAGCTGGACGAGAGCGCCGTGGCCGCCGAGGACGCGGCCCAGCGCCGCCTCTACGCCCTGCAGGTGGTGCAGCCGGGCCTGGCCGGGCTCATGGACGGCAGCGTCTCCACCCTGGCCCCGGTGTTCGCCGCGGCCGCGGCCACCCAGGACAGCTGGCAGGCCTTTCTGGTGGGCCTGGCCGCCTCCCTGGGCGCGGGCATCAGCATGGGCTTCGCCGAGGCCCTGTCCGACGACGGCAGTCTGACCGGCCGGGGCCATCCCTGGGTCCGCGGCCTGGTCTGCGGGCTCATGACCACCCTGGGCGGCATCGGCCACACCCTGCCCTTCCTCATCGGCAGCTACAACCTGGCCATCACCGTGGCCCTGGCCGTGGTGGTCCTGGAGCTGGGGGCCATCACCTGGATCCGCGCCCACTACATGGACACGCCCATGCTCTCGGCGGCCATGCAGGTGGTGTTGGGCGGCGTCCTGGTGTTCCTGACCGGCTACTTCATCGGCAGCGCTTAGGCGTGAAGTTATAGGAGGTTGTTCATTCGGCTTTCATCGGTCAGATTGGCGCGCGAAAATTCAACTGCCGGGAGAAAAACCGAGTGGACATCCATGCCGATGCCGGATCGACGGTGCGTTGTCGAGAGGCGTTGGCGCACGGGGCCGCGGCCGGGGAGACCCCGAAGGCCGTAGTCCCGTCCCGCATGCCTGCCCGCCCTTTTGCTCCATTGCCGAAGGTTCCGAGATCGGTTGACATGAAAACAGGATGACGGATAGAGTCCGGGAGATTATAACCGCCTGCGCATCCGGTTGATTGTTTCGGCTGGGATGACGGCGGGGCTGCCGATTCCAGTCGAGGACGCCGCATGCTGGTGGAGCGAAACAGCCTTGAGGAACTGCTGGCCGCCGACGACGGGCGGGACGCCGTGTGGACCGAGCACCGCGCCTCCACCATGCGGCCCGACCCGGACCACATTCGGAGCAACCGCAGCCTCGACCTCTTCTGCCGGGAGGTGCTCGGCGACGCCCGCGCCCGGTTCCTGATCCCCGAGCAGAGCGTGTACCTGCATCACGACCTGCGCATTTCGCCCGCCTACCGGGGCGAGACCCGCTTCCACGCCTGGATGTACATCCACGACCGGGCAGGGCGGGTGGTCACGGAAATCCTTCCGCGCAAGGAACCCGAGAGCTTCCAGCCATACCCCTGGAATTCCCCGGTGCGGCGTCCCGGCGCCTACCTCTATCTGGGATTCCTCATCGTCCACTTCGGGCACCTGCTCACGGAGTTCATTTCCCGGCTCTGGCCGGACATGTCCAAGCTTCCGGCGGACACGCGCATCCTGCTGCACTATCGCACCGAGGAGGAGCGCGCCTTGACCGAGATGCCGGATTCCACCAGCGGGCGCATATTCCGCTCCCTCCTGGCCGCGGCCGGACTGGGGGGCCACGAGGTGGAATACGTGCGCCAGGACGCGGTGTACGAGACCGTGCTCACGCCCACTCCGCAAAACGTCTACCGCGCCGGGGCCCGCCCCGAGCTGGCGCAGACGGCGGCCAAGCTGCTGCCGAACCTGGCGCCCGATCTGGACGCAGTGCAGGGGGAGTTTTCGGACAAGATCTTCTACAGCCGGGGCCAGCTGATTCCGAGGCTGCGGAAGTACTACAACGCCGCGGAGGTGGAGGCCGTGTTCCGGGCCCACGGGTTCACGGTGGTGCACCCCCAGGCCTATCCCTTTCAGAAGCAGCTGGCCATCGCCCGCCGGGCCAAGGTCATCGCCGGGGAAGAGGGGTCGGCGTTCTGCAGCGCAATTTTCGCCGACAAGCCGGTGATCCTCTACCTGGAGTCGGGGCGTTTTCACCCCAACCTGCCCATGATCCTCTACCAGACCTGCCGGCGGATGCTCTACCTGCTGCCCGTGGGCCGGGAGCGGACCCTGCCCAAGGCCCGCCTCTTTTCGCAGTTGTATGCGGACCCGCACGAACTCGACAGACAGTTGACGCAGTTCCTCGGCGCCAAGGGCAAGCGGCCGGAACTGCCCCGGTCGCCGGAAGGCTGCTCCCTGACGGAGCAGGCCTTTCTCGCCTCCCTCACCGGGGATGTGGCGGGATGCCTGGAGGCGTTGGGCGCCCTGTTCGAACTCGATCCGGCGGGCTTCGATCCCGGGCAGATTTCCCCGCTGGGATGCAACCTTGAGCAGGCCAAGGTCCCGGAGGACGTGTTCCAGATCTTCCAGGAAACCACGGCGGTCATGATCCGCGCCCTGGCCGGTCTGGCTCGCCGGGGCGGCATCTGATCTCCATCCTGGCACTTTTATTGCTTTCGGTCCTGGTCAGGCGGCAAAGTGTTCCGCCGTGCGCCATCGGGCGCAATACGCCGACGAGGTGAGCATGACCAGAATCGATATCATCAATCTCCTGGCCTCCTACATCCGGGCCAGGGACTACCTGGAAATCGGCGTCCGCTACGGACGGTGCCTGAGCTGCATCAAGGCGCCCAACCGCGTCGGCGTGGACCCCGCCCCGGTGTTGCACAAGGTGGAGCCGGAATACCACGCCGGACTCGAAGGGGTGGGGCTGTACGTCTGCACCAGCGACAAGTTCTTCGCCAAGTACGCCAAGACCTACGACCTCGTCTTCGTGGACGGCATGCACCTCTACGAGTTCGCCATGCGCGACCTGCTCAACTCGATGAACCACCTCAATCCCGGCGGCTTCGTGGTCATGCACGACCTCTGCCCGCGCGACGCGGTCACGGCGGCCCGGGACCGCGAGTCCACCGTGTGGAACGGCGACGTGTGGAAGGTCGCCCTGGACGTGCATCGCAACCACCCCGGCATCGGGTGTTTCGTGGTGAACGACGACCACGGCGTGGGCGTGTTCTGGAAGCGGGACGAACAGGACTT
>JBFWIY010000008.1:0-12845 GCA_050255855.1 Desulfovibrionaceae bacterium | reverse complement strand
CTCATGCTCGTGGGCGACTTCGTGGAGGACTACGAGGTCATGGTGCCGTTCCAGATGCTGCTCATGGTGGGACACGAGGTCCACGCCGTGTGCCCGGACAAGAAGGCCGGGGACTACGTGTTCACCGCGGTGCACGATTTCGACGGGGCCCAGACCTATTCCGAGAAGCCCGGGCACCGCTTCACCCTCAACGCCGACTTCGCGGCCGTGGACCCCGCGGCCTACGACGCCCTGGTCATTCCCGGCGGCCGCGCGCCCGAGTACATCCGGCTCAACCCCCGGGTCATCGAGATCGTCAAGGCCTTCGCCGCGGCCAAGAAGCCCATCGCGGCCATCTGCCACGGCCAGCAGGTCCTGGTGGCGGCCGACGTCATCCAGGGCTGCGCCTGCATGGCCTACCCCGCGGTGAAGCCGGACATCGAGCGCGCCGGGGCGGAGTACGTGGAGGTGAACGCCACGGTCTCCAACGCCCACGTCTCCGGCAACTTCGTCACCGCCCCGGCCTGGCCCGCCCACCCGGAGTGGATGCGCAAGTTCCTGGAGCTGCTCGGCTCGAAGATCGAGGCCTGATCGGGCTCCCCGCCGGTCCGGCCCTGTGTGCGGCCGCGCGTCCCGGTCCGGACGCGCGGCCGCGTTGCGTTCGGGCGGCAGGCCGGCGTCCCGGCCGGGATGCCGCCCGCTGGCGCGGGCCTCGGCCCCGGCCGGCGTCCCCGGCGGAGGGGGGAATTCTTTGGTAAGTTTTGCGTTTTTTGAAAAAAACGTGCCATACAACCATGGCAAGCTTTGATAAAAATGTCATTTATGCAAAAGCAAAGCTCCCCGGCCTCACCCGTCATAATACAACCAACTGATATATCACGCATTAAAAAATTCTCACGCGACGGGGACATTCGGCACCGGCATTGCATGAAGGGGGCATGCGCACCGAGCTCCGACGACGCCAGTTCACCACCCTGCTGGACATCTGCAGCATCCTCGACCAGGCCCCGGACCTTGAGACCACCCTGGAGCAGATCCTGCGCATCCTGTCCGAGCGGCTGGCCATGCAGCGCGCCACCATCACCCTGCACGACCCGGACTCCGGCATGCTCTCCATCTCCGCCTCCTACGGCCTCACGCCCGAGGAGCAGAGCCGCGGGGTGTACCGCCTGGGCGAGGGGGTCACCGGCCGCATCTTCCAGACCGGCGAGCCCTTCTGCGTGCCCGACATCGGCAAGGAGCCCCTGTTCCTGAACAAGACCGGGGCGCGCGGCGTGGAGCGCGGGCACATCAGCTTCATCGGCGTGCCCATCGTGCTCCACGGCGACCCCATCGGCGTGCTCAACGTGGACCGCCTGTTCGAGGACGACATCGACTTCGAGGAGGACGTGGATTTCCTCAAGGTCGTGGCCACCCTGGTGGCCCAGTTCCTGAGCCTGAACCGCAAGATCCTGGAGCGCGAGGAGGCCCTGCGGCGCGAAAACGTCTCCCTCAAGAGCCAGATCAACCGCGAGTCCAACGGGCCCTACATCGTGGGCCGCAGCCAGGCCATGGTGGAGGTCCAGCGCCAGATGGAGAAGGTGGCCCCCACCCGGGCCACGGTGCTCCTGCTGGGCGAGTCCGGCGTGGGCAAGAGCCTCATCGCCCGCATCATCCACGAGCTCTCCGACCGCCGCCGCCACGCCTTCGTCAAGGTGAACTGCGCCTCCATCCCCGGCACCCTGCTGGAGAGCGAGCTCTTCGGCTACGAGCGCGGGGCCTTCACCGGGGCCTCCGGCGTGCGGCCCGGCCGGTTCGAGGACGCGGACCGCGGCACCATCTTTCTGGACGAGATCGGCGAGCTGCCCATGGGCATCCAGGCCAAGCTGCTGCGCGTGCTCCAGGACCGCGAGTTCGAGCGCCTGGGCAGCAACCGCACCCGGCGCACCGACGTGCGCGTCATCGCCGCCACCAACCGCGACCTGGCCGAGCTGGTGCGCGTGGGCGAGTTCCGCGGCGACCTCTACTACCGCCTCAACGTCTTTCCCATCGAGGTCCCGCCCCTGCGCGAGCGCAAGGAGGACGTGCCCGGCCTGCTCAACCATTTTCTCAAGCAGATCGCCGACAGCTACGGCCGCGCCCTGTCCTTTTCCGAGAGCGCCATGGAGGCCCTGGCCGCCTACGACTGGCCGGGCAACGTGCGCGAGATGGAGAACCTGCTGGAGCGCCTGGTCATCATGGCCGACAGCGAGCGCATCAGCCGGGCCCTGCTGGAGGGCCATTTGCGCGAGCACCAGGCCTGCCACGGCGCGGGCGTTGGCGGCGAGGTCCGGCGGCCCGCCTCCCTGGAGGAGATGGAGCGCTCCGAGCTCCTGGCCGCCCTGGACCGCAACGGCTTCATCCAGTACAAGGCCGCGCGCGAGCTGGGCCTCTCGGCCCGGCAGATGGGCTACCGGGTGAAGAAGTACCGCCTGGAGACCATCATCGCCGAGGGCCGCGCCCGGCTGCGCAACGTGCCGGTGCATTAGCCCCGGCCCGGCCCGCTTTTTTCGTCGAATTCCCCGTCGCTCCGTCGTCCGCCCTGTCCGCTACGGCCGTTTTCCCGGAAAACGGCCGTTTTTGTCGTGGGGAACGGCGGGAGCAGGGGGAGGGGGGGACAGGGCAGGATGGGGCAGGACGGCGACGGGCGGGGACGCAAGTGGGCCCGCCCGGCCGGGGAGACGGCGCGGACGGGCCCGGAGTGGAGGATGGCGAAGGGAATCAGCCGCAGCCGTTGCCCGTGCCGGTGCAGCAGCCCCCGGCGATGCCCTTGCGGCGCGGGGCCAGGCGCTCCAGGCCGCCCGCGCCGTAGGCCATGCGCAGGGCGTCCTCGATGAATCCGGACACCGGGTGGGCGGGCAGGCCGTACTCGGCCAGCAGGGTGCGCGGGGTCTCGCCCATGGCGTTGGCCAGGACCATGCGGCAGTCCTTGAGGGTGTGGGCCAGGGCCTCCCAGCGCTTGGGGCCGCCCCCGGCGCGCGGGGCCGGACGCTCCTCCAGCAGCCGGAAGCCGTCCTCGGAGCGGCCCCAGACCTGGAAGCTCACGGCCTCGCCCAGGTGCAGGTTCACCAGCACGCCCTCGCGCGTGGCCACGGCCACGTAGGGCCGTTCGTGGCCCGGGCCCTTGAGCCCGGCGCAGGCCTGCAAGGTGGGGGCGAACTCCGCGGAGCGGTCGTTGCAGAGCAGGCCCACGGCGTCGGCGCGGCAGCGGCGGCAGTGGGTCATCTGCGGGATGACCGGGCCGATCTCGGCGCGCAGGGCCTGGACCTCGGCGTGGCCGGGCTCGGGCAGTCCGGCGAAGGGGGTGTCCTCCGTGGGCTTCAGGGGGATGATGTTCTGGATGTCCGCGCCCAGGGCGGCCGCGGTGCGGGCCACCTCGGCCAGGTGGTGGTCGTTGATGCCGGGCAGCAGGATGGAGTTCACCTTCACCGTCATGCCCCGGGCCTTGAGGCCGCGGATGGCTTCGAGCTGGCGGGAGAGCAGCAGCTCCGCGGCCTGGCGGCCCTGGAAGACCACGTTGCCGTCGCGCACGAAGGCGTAGATCTTTTCGCCGATGGCCGGGTCCACGGCGTTCATGGTGATGGTGACGTGGGTGACGTCCAGCTCGGCCAGGTCGTCCAGGTAGGGCGGCAGGTTCAGGCCGTTGGAGGACAGGCAGAAGATGAGCTGCGGGAAGCGGGCCTTGAGCAGGCGCAGGGTCTCCAGGGTCTCGGCCGGGTTGGCGAAGGGGTCGCCGGGTCCGGCGATGCCCGCCACGCTGATGCGCGGCTCGCCCGCCAGGACGCGCTCCATGTAGGGCACGGCCTGGGCCGGGCTCAGCACGGCGCTGGACACGCCGGGCCGGGACTCGTTCACGCAGTCGTACTTCCGGTTGCAGTAGTTGCACTTGATGTTGCAGCGCGGGGCCACGGGCAGGTGGACCCGGCCGCAGGAGCCCGCGGACTCGCGGTTGTAGCAGGGGTGGCGGCTGAGATCCTTGGTGATGGCGGTCATGAGGGTCTCCTGGCGGTTAGAGGTAGGTGTAGCCCACGGGGCTGGCGGACTGCTGGTGGTCGAGCACGGCGTTGACCAGGCGGTCGTAGAGGACCTGGGCGCCCTCGTGGCCCAGGGTGACGATGCGCTGGGCCCCGAAGCGGTCGTGGACCGGGAAGCCCACCCGTACCAGGGGGATGTTCCACTGCCGGGCGTAGCGGTAGCCCTTGGAGTGGCCCACCAGGAGGTCGGGGGCCATGCGTCCGGCCTCCTCGGCGATGTCGTGGAAGTCCGCGCCCTCGCGCACCTCGGGCAGCTCGCGGCTGGTCTCGGCGCACACGGCGCGCACGGCCCCGGCCATGCCCCGGCCCGAGCTGCCGCTGGCGGCCAGGACCACCTGGATCCCGATCTCGGACAGGAACGAGCACAGGCCCACCACGATGTCTTCGTCGCCGAAGACCACGGCCCGCTTTCCGAAGAGGTACTTGTGGCCGTCCACGTAGCTGTCCACCAGGCGGCCGCGGGCCAGGTCCAGCTCGCGGGGGATGGGGCGGCCGGAGAGTTCGCTCAGGGCGTCCAGCAGGGCGTCGGACTCGCGCAGGCCCATGGGCAGGCCCAGGCGGCGCACCGGCACCCCGAAGCGGGCGGCCAGGTCGTCGCCCGCGTTCACCGGGCCGATGCACCGGCCGAGCTGGAGGGAGCCGCGGGCCCCGGACATGGCCTGGATGGCGGAGAGCTTCGTGCCCCCGGAGGGGATGCGCTCGTAGTCCAGCAGGGCCGGGCCCTCCAGGGTGTCGGAGTGGTCGGGCAGCAGGATGGGCTCAAGCCCGAAGGCCCGGGCCAGCTCCTTGAGGTGGCGCAGGTCCGCGCAGGAGACGAGCGGCGGCAGGATGTTCACGGCGTCCGAGGCCGGGGCCTGCTCGCGGCAGACCTGGGCCACGGTGGCGGCCACGGCCCGGGTGTAGCCGTCGGTGTGGGTTCCCGCATAGCTCGGGGTGGAGACGTGCACGATCTCGGGCAGGTCCAGGTCGCCGAACTCCCGGCGGAACTCGGTGAGGATCATGCGCAGGTCGTCGCCGATGGTCTCGGTGAGGCAGGTGCTGGCCACGCCGATGAGCTGCGGGCCGTACTTCTTCATGACGTTGAGGAGGCCCTTCTTGAGGTTGGGCGCGCCGCCGAACACGGCGTTCTTCTCCCCGAGGGCCGAGGAGGCGATGTCCACCGGCTCGCGGAAGTGGCTGATGACGTAGCGGCGCATGTAGGTGGCGCAGCCCTGGGAGCCGTGCAGGAAGGGCACCGCGCCCTCGATGCCCTTGAAGGCCAGGGCCGCGCCCAGGGGCGTGCAGAGCTTGCAGGCGTTGGTGGTGGCGACGGCGTGCTCGGTGCGGGTTTCGACGTTAGCCATGGGACACCTCCGTGTTCCGGCGGACGGCGCGGCGGGGCACGAAACGCCACACCGGGCTCATGACCGAGCCGTGGACCTCGCGGGCGAAGTGGTACATGCCCTCGAACCCGGCCAGGGGGATCTTGCGCTCGTGGTTGTGGTCGCAGAAGCCCACGCCCAGCTTGTAGGCGATGGGCCGTTCCTTCACGCCGCCCACGAAGAGGTCCACGTCCTTCTCCTTGATGAAGTGGGAGAGCTCCAGGGGGTTGGCGTCGTCGATGATGATGGTGCCCGGGTCGGTGACGCGGGCCAGCTCCGCGTAGTCCTCCTCGGTGCCGGTCTGGGAGCCCACCAGGGCCACCTTCATGCCCAGGTGGCGGAAGGCCTTGAGCAGGGAGAAGGCCTTGAAGGCCCCGCCCACGTAGATGGCCACGGTCTTGCCTTCCAGGTCCTTGCGCATGCGGGCCAGCTCCGGCATGAGCTTGCCCAGCTCCTCGCGCACCAGCTCGCCGGTGCGGCGCTGGATGTCCGGGTCCATGTCGGCGAAGAAGTCGGCCACCTGGTACAGGGAGTCGGCCATGTCCTCGATGCCCAGGTAGGAGACCCGGGTGAACGGGGTGCCGTACTTTTCCTTCATCATCTTGGCCAGGTCCATGGTGGCCCCGGAGCACTGCACCAGGTTCAGGCCCGCGCCGTGGCAGCGGCGGATGTCGTCCACCCGGCCGTCGCCCGTGATGTTGGCCACCACGTGCACGCCCATGCGCTCGAAATACTTGCGGATGATCCAGGTCTCCCCGGCCAGGTTGAAGTCGCCCAGGATGTTCACGGAGACCTTGGGGACGTCCGTGGCGTCGCCCGTGCCCACCAGGCGGAACATGGCGTTGCAGGCGGCCTCGTATCCGGCGCGCTTGTTGCCCTTGAAGCCCTCGCTCATGACCGGCAGCACCGGGATGCCCTTGGCCTCGGACACGCGGCGGCAGACCGCCTCCATGTCGTCGCCGATGAGGCCCACGATGCAGGTGGCGTAGACAAAGGCGGCCTTGGGCGAGTGGCGGTCGATGAGCTCGTTGAGCGCCGCTTCGAGTTTCTTTTCGCCGCCGAAGATGACGTCCTTTTCCCGGAGGTCCGTGGAGAAGGACAGGCGGTGCAGTTGGGGCCCGCTGGACAGGGAGCCGCGGATGTCCCAGGTGTAGGCCGCGCAGCCGATGGGCCCGTGCACCAGGTGCAGGGCGTCGGCGATGGGGTAGAGGACCACGCGGGATCCGCAGAACACGCAGGCCCGCTGGCTCACCGCGCCGGCCAGGGACTCGCGGTTGCAGGCCAGCTCCAGGGGGCCCTCGCCCGTGCGGTGGATCTGGGCGCGCCGTTCGTCCAGGAGTTCGGACTCGGCGAGCACGGCGTTGCCGGGGGAGAGGATGGGGGCGGACATGGGAGGTCTCCTATGCTTCCCGCTTGCGCAGGCAGATGAGTTGCGTGGTTTCCCAGCCGAGGCGCCGATAGAAATCCAGCGCCGGGGTGTTGGTGCGGTCGGCCAGCAGCTGGAGCCGCGCCGCGCCCCGGGCCAGGGCCCAGTTGCGCAGCTCGGCCAGCAGCGCCGCGCCGATGCCCCGGCCCCGGCAGGTCTTGGCGACCACCACGTCCTCCACCAGGATGGCGGGGCCGCCCTCGGACGTGGAGATCACCAGCTGCCCGGAGCACATGCCCACCACCCGGCCTTCGCATTCCGCCGCCAGCAGCCGGGCGCGGGGCTCGTCCAGGAGCAGGGCCAGCCCGCGCCGCTGGGCCGCGGCGTCGATGGTGAAGTCCGGCTCCAGGGAGAACAGCTCGGCCAGCAGCCCGCCGAGTTCGGGCAGGTCGGCGCGGGTGGCGGGGCGGATGATGACGGGTTCGGTGGGCATGTGCGCTCCGGGGGATCGGCCCTAGCTGAGGAGGTAGTCCGCGGCCGGGGAGCCGTCCTCGATGCCGTCCAGGATGGCGTCGATGGCGTCGGTGGAGTCGACGCCCTTGAACCACCAGTTGTCGGGCTGGACCACCATGACGGGGCCGCGTTCGCACTGCTTGAGGCAGCCGGTGGCCGTGACCTGGATGTCCAGGCCGCGGTCCAGGATCTCCTCTTCGAGGTACTGCAGGAAGCCCTCGGTCTGCTTGTAGCAGACGCCCTTGGGGTCGCCGCCGGAGCGGAAGCTCTGGCAGACCAGGATGAGGCGTTCAGGAATGGCCATGTGGGGAATCTCCTGTGGTGCGTGGGGTTGGAATGGGGTTCGGGTCTCGGGGCTACTTCTTCTTGCAGCCGCCCTTCTTGCCGCCGCCGTAGAGCACGTCCACCGCGCCCTCGACGTTGCCGTCGGTGAGCAGGATGCGCAGGCCCAGGCGGGAGAGCACGGCCCGCGGGTTGGAGCCCGCGTTGGCGGCCAGCAGGGCGAAGCAGTCCTTCAGGGTCTCGGCCAGGGCCTCCCAGCGGGCGTCGCCGTGGGGGGCCTGGGGGGCCTCGCGGGTGCCGAGCAGCTCCGGGGTGCCCTGCTTGGGACCGTAGATGAGGAAGCGCGTGGTCTGGCCCAGGTGCAGGTTCACGTCGAAGCCGTCGGACGAGCAGACCGCCACGTTGGGACGGTCCTTGGTGGCCTTGGGCAGGGGCGCGCCCGCGGCGCAGAGCTCCTCGGCCCCGGGGAAGAAGCCCACGGCCACCGGGGTCTCGCCGCACTCCTCAAAGGCGGGCATGAGGGGCAGGTGCTTGGCCGCGGCGGCGCGCAGCTCCTCCATCTGTTCCGGCGTGGGCGCCGGGGGCAGGCCCTCGCCGTCGGCGTGGGGGCGGTAGGGGATGAGCGCCATGGCGGCGGCGCCCAGCCCGGCCACGGCCTGGGCGATGGCCTCCACGTGGTGGTCGTTGATGCCGGGATAGACCGTGGTGTTGACCTTCACCGGGATGCCCGCGGTCCGGAGCAGGACCAGGGCCTTGGCCTGGGCGGCCACCAGCATCTCCGCGGCCTGCGGCAGGGGCAGGGTGCGGGTGCCGGGGCGGATCCAGGCGTAGATCTCCTCGGCGATCTTGGGGTTCACCGCGTCGATGAGCAGGGTGACGTGGGCGAGCCCGAGGGTGGCCAGGTCGTCGATCATGCCCTCCGCGCCCATGCCCAGGGAGGTCAGGCACAGGGGCATGTCCGGGAGCTTTTCGCGCACCAGGCGCAGGGTCTCCAGGGTGGGGCCGGGGGAGAGCAGCGGGTCGCCGGGGCCGGTGATGCCCACCATCTCCACGAGTTCGCCCTCGGCCAGGACCGCGGCCAGCCCGGCCATGGCGTCGTAGGGGCCGATGGCCTCGGGGGTGGCGGTCTCCGGGCTGAACCGGGTGCGGGCGCCGGCGCGCGGGGCCACGGGCAGGTGGCGGCGGACCGGCCGGGCCGTGGCCCCGGGGCCGAAGCAGGGGTTGGCGGATCTGCGGGTTTCGGGAGTGCTCATGACGTCGTCCTCGCGGTTTTCCGCTCGATGGTTGGGTTTGATCCGGCGGGGCCGCGGGGCCCCGCCGGGCCGTATCGGGTTAGAGCACGAGTTCCACGTACTGGTCCGGGGCGTCGCGGTCCTTGCGGTCGAGCAGGGCGTTGAGGATCTTCTCCAGCAGGCGCAGGCCGCCCTTGTACCCCACGGTGGGGAAGTACTGGTGGCCCTGGCGGTCCAGGATGGGGAAGCCCCAGCGGATGAGCGGGATGTCCTCGTCCCGGGCGACGTACTTGAGGTAGGTGTTGCCCATGATCAGGTCCACGGGGTCGTTCTTGATCCACTGGTGGAGCAGGAACAGGTCCGCGTTCTTGCCGCCCTTGACGTTCACCTGGTAGGGCAGGTCGGCGCAGATTTCCTGGATGCGCTTCTCGAAGCGGCTGCCCGGGGTGCCGGAGACGATGTGCTTGGGCCACATGTCCAGGGAGACGAGGAACTCGGTCATGGCGATGACCTGGTCCGGGTCGCCGGCCAGGGCCACGCTCTTGTGGTACAGGTACTGGTGCATGTCCGAGATGAGGTCCACCAGCTGGCCGCGCTCGGTCTCCACCTCGGTGGGGACCACCACCCCGGCGATGGTGCGCAGGGTGTTGACGAAGCGGTCGGTGGCCTTGAGGCCGTAGGGCATGTCCAGCACGGTGCAGGGCACCTTGTGCTTGGTGTCCAGCAGGCGGGCGGCGTCGGCCGAGCACCATTCGCCCAGGGCCATGGTGCCCACGGAGTCGCCCATGGCCTTGATCTCCGCCACGGTGGTGCCGCCGTCGGGGAACATCTTGTACTCCCCGTTGAGCGGGGCGTTGAGCACGCCGGAGGTGTCGGGCAGGAGGATGACCTCCACGCCCACCATGGCGGCCAGGCGCTTGATCTCGGCCATGTCCGCGGGCTCGCACCAGCCGGGCAGGATGTTCACCTTGTGGCTCTTCTTGCCGGTCTTCTCGCTCAGCTGGTCCACGAAGGCCTTGACCATGTTGGAGAAGCCCGTGACGTGGGAGCCGACGTAGGAGGGCGTGGGGGCCCCAACGACGTACTTGCCCGCGGGGATCTTGCCTTCCTTGATGCCCTTGTCCCGGATCTGCTTGAGGTCGTCGCCGATGGTCTCGGACAGGCAGGTGGTGTGCACGGCGATGAGGTCGGGCTCATAGACCGTGAAGATGTTCTCGAAGGCCTGGAGCAGGTTGGCCGCCCCGCCGAAGACGCTGGCCCCTTCGGTGAAGGAGCTGGTGGAGGCGGAGATGGGCTCCTTGTAGTGCCGGGTCAGGGCGGAGCGGTGGTAGGCGCAGCAGCCCTGGGACCCGTGGGAGTGGGGCAGGCAGCCGTGCACGCCCAGGGCCGCGTACATGGCCCCGATGGGCTGGCACGTCTTGGCCGGGTTGACGGTCAGGAACTGACGCTCCTTGACCTCCATGGGGGTGTGTCGAAGCAGGCTCATGGTGGTTCCTTCTTATTCCCAGACGTAGGTCGCCGAGAGTTCGGGGTGTTCCTGCCAGGGGGCCTTCATGTAGGACCAGACCCTGGAGTTCACGAGGCGGTCGATCTCCCGGTAGAAGTTCACCGCGCCGCGGAACCCGGCGTAGGGGCCGCCGGAGTCGTAGCTGTGCAGCTGCTTCATGGGGACGCCGAGCTTCTGGATGGAGAACTTCTCCTTGATGCCGGCGCAGAACAGGTCCGGCTTGAGGAGCTCCACGAGCTTTTCGGCCTCGTGCTGGTTCAGGTCGTCGATGACGAAGGAGCCTTCCTCCATCTGGCGGATCATGCCGTCGTACTTCTTGAACTCGAAGCCGGACTTCTCCAGGGCGGCCAGCTCGGCCTCGCTCTTGCGCGGCCGGTAGAGCTTGGCGTCGGGTTCGACCTCCAGCTCCTCGATGTTGCGGGAGTCGGCGTCGGGCTTGAGGTCCGGGATGACCTGGCGGCCTTCGTAGTCGTCGCGGTGGGCGAACTCGTAGCCCGCGGAGAGGGTCTTCATGCCCAGCTCCCTGAACAGGCCCTGGTAGTGGTGGGCGCGGGAGCCGCCCACGAAGAGCATGGCGGTCTTGCCTTCGGTGCGGGGCCGGACCTCGTCGCGGACCTTCTCCACCGCGGGCATCTCCTCGGCGATGACCGCCTCGATGCGGTCCATGAGCTCCTGGTCGCCGAAGTACTGGCCGATCTTGCGCAGGCTCTTGGCCGTGGACGCGGCGCTGATGAAGTTCACCTTGATCCAGGGGATGCCGTACTTGATCTCCAGCATGTCGGCCACGTAGTTGATGGAGCGGTGGCACATGACGCAGTTCAGGTCGGCCTGCTGGCAGGTGGCGAACTGGCGGTAGTCGGAGTTGCCGGAGAAGGTGGCGATGTTGCTGATGCCGCACTTCTTGAGGATGCGGTCGATCTCGAACCCGTCGCCGCCGATGTTGTATTCGCCGAGCAGGTTGATCTTGTACTTGCCCTCGCGCGGGGTGTCGTCCGCGCCCACCACGTGCTTGAAGATCTGGTTGTTGGCGATGTGGTGGCCGGCGGACTGGCTGACGCCCTTGTAGCCTTCGCAGGAGAAGGCGAAGACGTTGCAGTCGCCGAACTGGTCCTTCATCTTCTTGGCCACGGCGTGGATGTCGTCGCCGATGAGGCCCACGGGACAGGTGGCGAAGATGGCGATGGCCTTGGGATGGAAGATGTCGTAGGCCTCCTGGATGGCGGCCGCGAGCTTCTTCTCTCCGCCGAAGATGATGTCCTGGTCCTGCATGTCGGTGGAGAAGCAGTAGGTCATGAAGTGCTCGGCCTCGGGGTCGGACACGTCCACCTGGTTGCGGCGGGTGAGCCAGGAGTAGAACCCGCAGCCGATGGGGCCGTGGGTGATGTTCACGATGTCCCGCGAGGGGCCCATGATGACGCCCTTGCATCCGGCGTAGGTGCAGCCGCGCATGGTGATGATGCCCGGGATGGTCCGCACGTTGGCCATGATCTCAGGGGTGGCGTTGCCCTGGGCCTCGTTGATGAGAATCTGCTTGGCGCGCTTGCGGGCCACCTTGGGAGGGTACTTGGCGAGCAGTTCCTCCTTGATGGCGACCGGGCTGAGCGTCTTTTTCTTGGTCGTGGCCATGTTGGTCTCCTTGAAGTCTGGGCGTGCTAGGCGATGGACTTGCGGCCCGTCTCGCCGGTGCGCACGCGCACGGCATCGTTGATGGGCACGACGAAGATCTTCCCGTCGCCGGGCTTGCCGGTCTGGTTGCTCTCGATGACGGCCTGGATCACGGTGTCCACTTCGTCATCCGGCACCACGACGGACACCATGCGCTTGGGGTAGAGCTTGCCCTTTTCCCCCAGGATGGCGGCGGCCTCCTCGTAGCCCTTTTCCGCGCCCGCCAGCACGGCGGGGTTGACGAATCCCTTGCCGCGGCCCTGGGCCTCGTGGGCGAAGAAGGCGTCCACGCCGGCGGCGGTCAGGGCCTTTTTGGTGCGGTTCATCATGTTCATCCGCACGATGGCGATGACTTCCTTCATGCCGGGACCTCCTCGGCCTTGGCGGTGTCGCAGATGCCGGAGCTGATGGTGTAGACGTCGTCCACGGGGCTGATGAAGATCTTGCCGTCACCGAAGGCCCCCTTGGAGCCGGAGCGGGCCGCGTCCATGATGGTCTTGACCACGAACTCCTGGTCCTCGGCGCGGACCACGCTCATGAGCATCTCCTTGGGCAGTTCGTCGTAGGTCACCTCGCCGATCTTGATGCCGCGCTGCTTGCCGCGGCCGGCCACGGAATACTTGGTGACAGCGGGGAAACCGGCGTCCATGAGGGCGGCGAGCACGTCATCGGCTTTTTCGGGCCGCACGATGGCCCGGACCATAATCATCATTGTCGTTTCTCCGTTGGTTGGCTGTGGGTTGGTGGGGCTAGGCGGCCATCAAACCGAAGTCGAGCAGCAGCTTTTCGAGCTCCTCGATGGTCAGGGGCTTGGGGATGACGAAGTTCTCGTGGCCGTCGATGGCCCGGGCGAGGTTGCGGTAGTGCTCGGCCTGGGGGGCCGTGGCG